>NZ_JBSXON010000027.1:0-46377 GCF_056859475.1 Halopseudomonas sp. L-58 | reverse complement strand
GCCGATGCACACGGGTCAGCTGGAAGGTATCAACAACCGGATCAAGGTGATCAAGCGGATGGCCTACGGTTACCGAGACAGCGAATTCTTTTTCATGAAGATCAAGAATGACTTTCCCGGCAATCCGTGAAGAACCTTTTTTTTGCCTGTTCGCTACCCATGGCAAGGTGAATCATAACGGGTGTTTTGTCTCGCCATTGTGGCGGTGTGACCGTTCGGTCTGTTTCTGTATGGCCCGTTCTAGGTGGGTTTTATGGGTTTTGTGCGGGTTTTTTATATTTGCCCGATGGGACGAACGGGCTTGCTTAGCTCGTAGTCAATCAGTAGAGTCTCTGGCCTCTCAAGTCGTATAAGAATCCTAATAAAACCCGTCGCTGCGTTGCCCCTGTGTCTATCATTTCGGGTAATGCGGGCGATGTTGCGCGTCTGAAAGTCTGACGGCAGGCACCGTGTGTGCTCCTTGAGGGATAAACACCGGTCATGGTTGTGGCAATGCGCATGCTGATGGCCGGTTACCCCAAACAACTCCAAGCAAAACAGGGCGAACCCATGAAACCCATCACTATTGCTTCTTTGACTCTGGTCACTGCGCTTGCTGCGCCGACGGCGTTTGCTGCGGTCAGCGCGCAGGACGCCGCCAAGCTGGGCAGCAGCCTGACCCCGGTTGGCGCAGAGGTTGCCGGCAACGCAGCCGGCACCATTCCCGAGTGGACCGGCGGCCTGGCAGCCGATGCCGCGCCGGTCGATGCCAACGGCTTCCTGGCCAATCCCTACGCCGGTGAGCAGCCGCTGTTTGTCATCACCGCAGCCAACTATGAACAGTATGCCGAGAACCTGGCGCCGGGCCAGATTGCCATGTTCAAGCGCTACCCCGACACCTTCAAGATGCGCGTATTTGCCAGCCATCGCTCTGCTGCCTTCCCGCAGGCGGTATACGACGCTGCGGCTGCCAACGCGACCAGCACCAAGCTGGTTCAGGGCGGTAATGGTCTGACCGACTATCGCCTGGCCTATGCCTTCCCGATTCCGGCCGATGGGCTGGAAGTCGTCTGGAACCACATTACCCGCTACCGCGGCAACGCGTTTCAGCGCACCGTAGTGCAGGCTACCCCGCAGACCAATGGCAACTTCAACGTGGTGCGTTTTGTCGAGGAGTACGCCGTACCGGCCGGTCTGGAGGATTACGACGCCAGCGCGCCGACCGACATGCTCTATTACTTCAAGCAGCAGGTAACCGATCCGGCGCGTCTGGCGGGTAACGTTCTGCTGGTTCACGAGACCATCAACCAGGTAGCGACGCCGCGTATGGCGTGGTTGTACAACGCAGGCCAGCGTCGCGTGCGCCGCGCTCCCCAGGTGTCCTACGATGGTCCGGGTACTGCGGCCGACGGCATGCGTACCTCCGACAACCTGGACATGTACAACGGCGCCCCCGATCGCTACGACTGGGAGCTGGTTGGCAAGCGCGAAATGTTCATCTCCTACAACAACTTCGAGCTGGGCTCGCCGCAACTCAAATATGACCAGATCTTCCAGGCCGGCCATATCAACCAGGACCTGACGCGTTATGAGCTGCACCGCGTCTGGGAAGTGGTTGCCAACGTCAAGCCGAGTGAGCGTCATATCTATGCCAAGCGTCATCTGTTCCTTGATGAGGACTCCTGGCAGGCTGCCCACATTGATCATTACGATGGTCGCGGTGAGCTGTGGCGTGTAGCCGAGGCGCACTCGGTTCAGCGTTATGCCGACAAGGTGCTGGGCTACACCATGGAAACCCTGTACGACCTGGTCGCCGGCCGTTACCTGGTGATGGGCGCAAACAACGAAGAGCGTGCCAACTACAACTACGGTTACAAGACCTCCAGTGTCGAGTTCACTCCGACTGCCCTGCGTCAGTCCGGCGTGCGCTAAGCGTTCGTTGCAGTAAACACAACGCCCGGCTCTGTCGGGCGTTGTGCATTCTACCGGCGGCGTTGGGCATCGGCGGCTGGCCGCCGGGCGTCAGTCTCCCTATACTCCGGAACAGGATAGTCTCCGTCGTGCCAGTTGCGCGGCGTATGCCCATTGCCATTTTCCGGACGCAAGATGACCCCAGTACCTGCCCTGATTCGTGAAACCTTTCCCGTTGGCCCGCTGCAGTGCAACTGCACCCTGATTGGTGATCCGATCAGCAAGAAGGCGATTGTGGTTGATCCGGGCGGAGACCATGAATTTATCGTCAAGCGTCTGAACGAGCTGGGGCTCAAGCTGGTCAGCATCATTCACACCCATGCCCACCTCGACCACTTTCTCGCCTCCGGTGAGCTGAAAAAGCTGACCGGCGCGACCCTGCATCTGCACAAGGAAGACCAGTTTCTCTGGGATAGTCTGGAAATGCAGTGCAAGATGTTCGGCATTCCCTACAAACCGGCGCCGGCGCCGGACCAGTGGCTGCAGGATGACGAGGAGCTGGCCTGTGGCTGCGGTGTTGCCCTGCATACGCCCGGGCATACCCCGGGCTCGATGAGTTTCTGGTTCCCGGAGGGCAAGTTGCTTATTGCCGGTGATACGCTGTTTCGCCGCGGCATCGGTCGTACCGATCTGTGGGGCGGAGACTATCGTCAGATTGAACGATCGATTCGCGAAAGACTCTATACGCTTGATGAAGATGCGGTTGTGGTGACCGGGCACGGGCCCGACACCCGCATTGGTGACGAGATTCGCGAGAATCCGTTTATTCGCGGCTGATGTCCGCGCGTTTTCCGTTCCAGTCTGTGCGGGCTGGACACAGAACCAACCAGAACAAGGGAATTACCATGAAAAGCCAAGGTTTGATTATTGCGGGTGCCTGCGCACTGATGATTGCCGGGTGCACCAACAACCCCTACACCGGTGAGCAGCAGGCAGGTAAGTCGGCTGTTTACGGCGGGATTGGCGCGCTGACCGGTGCAGCCATCGGCGCGGCGACCTCCAGCAGCGATGATCGTGCCAAGGGCGCTCTGATCGGCGCGGCCGTGGGTGGCGCTGCTGGCGGTGGCTATGGCTACTACGTCGACAAGCAGGAACAGCGCCTGCGTCAGGAGCTGACCGGCACCGGCGTGCAGGTCATCCGTAACGGCGACACCCTGCAGCTGGTCATGCCGGGCAACATTACCTTCGCCTCCGGCTCCTCCGACATCTCCAGCAGCTTCTATCCGACGCTGAATTCGCTGGTCAAGGTGTTCCAGGAGTTCGACAAGAACGGCATCAACATCGTTGGCCACACCGACAGCACCGGCTCCATGGAGCTGAACATGCGTCTGTCGCGTGAGCGTGCCGCCAGTGTTGCATCCTATATCGCCGGCCAGGGCGTCAGCGGTGCGCGTATCAGCAGCGCCGGTGTTGGTCCGAGCCAGCCGATCGCCAGCAACGATACCGAGGCCGGTCGCGCGCAGAACCGTCGCGTCGAGATCACCCTGCGTCAGCTCTGATCACGGCATGCAAGCCAAAAGGCCAACCGGGAAACCGGTTGGCCTTTTTTGGATTCGTCGCGGGTTAATGGGGGAATTACTTCCTTATTGAGCTGGGGCTGATTCAGCCTTTCGCCTTTACGGCGAGCCAAAGGGGGCCGCTTGCCCGGCCCCCCTTGGCGATCCCCCCGGGCACCCGGCTACGCGGCCCTTCGGGTTCGCTGCGTTGCTCGGGCCGACGGGGAGTCGCAGAACTCGGGGCTGCGCCCCTCAAACATGCTGCGACTCTTTTTCCCGCCAGCCCTGCGCTACTCGCCCGCGTAAACGGGACGAACCCCGGTGCGCACTCCACCATCAGAGCATTCGGTTTATCGCGCTGGAAAAGCGGATCGCATCACACCCGGACTCGCGCGATGAACCATCTTATTGCCGTGAGAACTCAATGGGTCGAGCGATCCATCGGCGTCGGGTACTGCTGGTGCAGGCGCGCCAGGTGGGCGTCCTTGTCGGTCCACAGCTGGTTGACCCAGGCTTGAAACTCGGCACGGAAGGCTTCGTCTTCCTGGTAGTTGCGGCCGAGGAACGCTGCCGGAATCGGCTTGAGTTCAAGGTGCATGACCACGTGCCTGACCCTCCCGCACAGCAGGTCCCAGAAGCTCGGGTTGCCGTCGGGGTAGTGGATGGTGATATCCAGCAGCGAGCGCAATTGCTCACCCATGGCATCCAGTACAAAGGCGACACCGCCGGACTTGGGTTTGAGCAGGTAGGTGAAAGGGGACTGTTGTTGCTGGTGCTTGGCCGGTGTCAGGCGGGTGCCCTCAAGGAAGTTGAACACCGCAACCGGAGTGGTCTTGAATTTTTCGCAGGCCTTGCGGGTCGTTGCCAGGTCCTGGCCGGCCTTTTCCGGGTGCTTGGCCAGGTAGGCCTTGGTGTAGCGTTTCATGAACGGGAAATCGAGCGCCCACCAGCACAGGCCGATGATGGGGACCCAGATCAATTCCTGTTTGAGGAAGAACTTGAGCATGGGCATGTGGCGGTTGAGTACATGCTGCAGAGCCAGAATATCCACCCAGCTCTGGTGGTTGCTGGTGACTAGATACCAGCCGTTGTAGTCGAGCCGCTCCAGCCCTTCGATATCCCAGCGGGTGCGCCCGCTGAGCGCCATCCAGCCGCTGTTGCAGCTGATCCAGAACTCGGCGATGCGGATCATTACCCGGGTACACCAGGTGCGCAGGGGCGGTATGGGCACCAGTTTGATCAGCGCGAATACGAAGAGAATCGGTGCATGAAACAGGGTGTTCAGCACCAGCAGCAGGGCAGCAATAATGCCACGCACGGGGGCAGGCAGAAACGACAGCATGGGTTGGCTCGTCCAGGGGCCGCTGGCGGGCGGCCGTGTTATGGGTTACTCGTTGTTGTAGGCCTGGATCGCGGTTAATGCAATGGTGTAGACGATATCGTCGACCAGCGCGCCGCGTGACAGGTCGTTCACCGGCTTGCGCAGGCCCTGCAGCATGGGGCCGACGCTTACCACGTTGGCGCTGCGCTGCACTGCCTTGTAGGTGGTGTTGCCGGTGTTCAGGTCAGGGAACACGAATACCGTTGCCTGTCCGGCCACCGGGCTGTCCGGCGCCTTCTGGCGGCCGACGCTGGCGATGGCGGCGGCATCATACTGGAGTGGGCCGTCCAGCAACAGTCCGGGCTCCCGCTCGCGGGCCAGGCGGGTCGCCTCGCGGACCTTTTCTACCTCGCTGCCACTGCCGGAGCTGCCGGTCGAGTAGCTGATCATGGCGACCCGTGCGGGGATGCCAAAGGCTTCTGCCGACCGGGCACTCTGAATGGCGATTTCGGCCAGTTCCTCGGCATTGGGCTCGGGGTTGACCGCGCAGTCGCCGTAGACCAGCACCTGCTCGGGCAGCAGCATGAAAAAGATCGACGACACCAGGTTGTAACCGGGGGCGGTCTTGATCAACTGAAAGGCCGGGCGAATGGTGTTGGCGGTGGTGTGGATGGCGCCGGACACCAGCCCGTCGACCTCGTCCAGTGCCAGCATCATGGTGCCCAGCACCACGTTGTCTTCCAGCTGTTGCAGCGCCATTGGCTCGTTCAGGCCCTTGCCTTCGCGCAGCTTGACCATGGGCGCCACGTAGCGCTCGCGCACCTGGTCGGGGTCGACGATCTGCAGGCCCTCCGGCAGGCTGATGTGCTGGGCGCGGGCAACGGCTTCAACCGACTCGCGCTTGGCCAGCAGAATGCAGTTGGCGATGCCGCGGCGCTGGCAGATGGCAGCGGCCTGTACGGTACGCGGCTCGTCGCCCTCGGGCAGCACGATGGTCTTGGCTGCATGCTGGGCCTGGCGCACCAGCTCATAGCGGAACGCCGGTGGTGACATGCGCTTTTCACGTGGCGTATCGCAGCGCTTGGCCAGCCAGACGTGGTCGATATGGCTGGCAACAAAATCGGTCACCTTATTGGCGCGCTCGCGATCATCAATCGGAATCTCGCGGTTCATGCGGTCGAGCTGGGTCGCGGTGGCAAAGGTGTCGGTCGGCACGCCGAGAATCGGCAGGCCCTGATCCAGAGCCGGCTGGCACAGTTGGATGACGCGCGGGTTGGGTTCAAAGCCGCCGGTCAGCAGCAGGCCGGCCAGCGGTGTGCCGGACAGTGCCGCCAGCGAGCTGGCAATGATGATGTCGTCGCGATCACCGGGGGTGACGATCAATGCACCCGGGCGCAGCAGATGAATGATGTTGGGAACGGTGCGCGAGCACAGTGCCATTTCCATCACCCGCCGTTGCTGCATCTCGCCGGCGTGGAAGGTGGTCGCCTTGAGCAGCTCGGCAATATCGGCGGTGCGCGGCGCGTTCAGCTCGTCCTGCCAGGGCACGCAACCGATCAGGCGGAAGTCGTCGGTATCCAGTCGGCTGGAGGCGTCGCGCAGACTCTGGGCGAAGTCCTTGAGTGTGCTTTTGAGTGTCGGCCGGTCGGGAATGTCGGTCGCGGTATCGGTCGCCAGTGCCCGTACCTTGTTGATGATGACGCCAAGCACCTTGGGGTGTTTGGGGCCGCCGAAGGTTTGGGCATTGATCTCGATTCGGTCTGCCAGGGTGGTGAAGTCGTCGCCGTCAGGGGCGGTCACCAGAATCACGTCGGCGTCCAGGCTCTTGGCCAGTTGCTGATTGATCTGCGCGGCGTAGTTGCTCTGGCGGGTAGGGACCATCCCTTCAACCACCACCACATCGGCACCGTCGGCTGCCTGCTGGTAGCGGCTGACAATCTCCTCCAGTACCTCGTCCAGCTCGCCCATGGCCAACTGGTGTTCAACCTGCGCCAGCGGCATGGCCGGCGGCGGCGACAACCCCAGGGTGCGGCTGATCAGTTCGCTGGAGCGCTCCGGGCCGTCGTCCCCGGGGTGCGGCTGGGCGATGGGCTTGAGAAAGTGCACCTTGAGGCCGGTCCGTTCCAGCGCCCGGATCAGGCCGAGGCTGGTGGAGGTCAGGCCGACACCGAAGCCGGTCGGCGCGACGAAAAACGTGTGCAGGCTCATGCCGTTTGGCTCCTTGGCTGGGTATCGAGCAGATCCAGGCTTTCCTCGGCTATCTGGCGTTCCTCATCGGTAGGAATTACCAGAATGGCCGGTGACCCTTTTGCCTCGATGCGACCTGCCTGGCCGCGCGGCAGTGCGCTGTTGTTGTCCGGGTCGATGCGCAGGCCCAGTACTGCCAGGTGCTTTAGGGTCAGTGCGCGGGTCAGCGCTGAGTTCTCGCCGATGCCGCCGGTAAAGATCAGGCCGTCGATACGCGGCAGGGCAACCGACAGACCGGCCAGCGAGCGAGCCAGGCGGTAGCAGAATACTTCGATCGCCAGCTGCGCGCCGCTATGGCCGTCGGCGCGGGCCTGCTCCAGCTCACGCATGTCGTTGGACAGCCCGGACAGGCCGAGCAGTCCGCTCTCGCGGTTGAGCAACTGCTCGATACGGTTCAGGTCCCAGCCGAGGGTGCGGGCCAGATGGGCGTGCAGGTTGGGGTCAACGTCGCCGCTGCGGGTGCCCATGACCAGGCCCTCAAGGGGCGTCAGCCCCATGCTGGTGTCCATGCTGCGTCCGTCCTGCACGGCGCAGCTGGAGCAGCCATTGCCGAGATGGGCGGTCAGCCAGGCACCGTTGCCCTTGCCGAGACCGGTCAGCAGACCGGCCTGATCGCTGACGTATTTGTGGCTGGTGCCGTGAAAGCCGTAACGGCGTACGCCGTGCACGGCGTACAGCTCGTCGGGCAGCGCGTAGCGGAAGGCGTGCGGCGGCATGGTTTGGTGAAATGCCGTATCGAACACCGCAACCTGTGGCGTCTGCGGCAGCAGCTGCATGGCGGCGCGGATACCGGTCAGGTTGGCCGGATTATGCAATGGTGCCAGCGGGACGTTGGCTTCGATGCCGGCGATGATGTCGTCGTTGAGCAGTTGCGCGCTGGTAAAGCGCTCTCCGCCATGGACCACCCGGTGGCCGACCGCACTCAGCGGTTGATCAAGATGGCGCTCAACCATTGGTAACAGGGCGTTCAGTGCATCCAGATGGGTCGCGTTGGCGAGCTCGCCGCGCTCACCGTCAGAGGTGGTGTAGCAGGCCTGCGAGGTGTTCAGTCGCTCGGCGATGGCGTCGAACAGGGCGCCCGGTGTGTCTTCGCGGCGCAGCGCCATCTTGATGGAGGAGCTGCCTCCGTTGATGACCAGGACCAGTCTGTTTGTCATGGGATTGTGCGAGTTCCTTTCAGCCGGATGTCATCTATGGACCGCCGGATATCGATTGCGTTCGGCTATCTTCCGGTGACCCACTGGTCGGGTCAAGCCGTGCGTTTCGGTGCCATAACGCGTACACTCGGGCCTCTTATACCCTCAATCACAGGAAAGAGATTATGCAGATTGCCGCCAACAAGGCCGTGTCCATCGACTACACCCTGACCAATGACGATGGCGAAGTGCTGGATTCGTCCGTCGGTGGTGCGCCGCTGGTTTACCTGCACGGTGCCGGCAATATCATTCCGGGCCTGGAAAAGGCGCTGGAAGGCAAGGCGGCCGGTGACGACGTCAAAGTAACCGTCGAGCCGGAAGAGGCCTATGGCGAGTTCAACGCCGAGCTGATCGCCGTGCTGGGTCGCAACATGTTTGAAGGTGTCGACGAGCTGGAAGTCGGCATGCAGTTCCACGCCTCCGGTCCGGATGGCAGCATGCAGATCGTCACCATCAAGGCACTGGAAGGTGATGAAGTCACCGTCGACGGCAACCATCCGCTGGCTGGCGAGCGTCTGACCTTTGAAGTGAAGGTTGTCGCGGTGCGTGACGCCAACGAAGAAGAAATCGCCCACGGTCATATCCACGGCGAAGGCGGTCATCACCACTAAGTGGTAATGGCAGCATGAGAACCGGGCCCTGGCCCGGTTTTTTTATGCCTGCCGGAACGCGCTGCTGCTTTCTGCTGATTGATTATTATCAGCGGTATTTATATTGGTGATTTCGCTCTATCAGGTGAAGTTGACCGGTCGTATAGTGCTCGGCATGAACACGATTCAAGATAAACGCGCGCGCATTCTCGCCTCGGGTACCAGCGTCATGCTGCGCAAGGGCTATAACGGCACTGGCGTGCAGGAGATTACCCAGGGCGCCGGTGTGCCCAAGGGGTCTTTCTATCATTACTTCGAGAGTAAGGAAGACTTCGCCATTCAGGCGCTGCACTACTACTACACGCCGCGTATCGAGCGTTTTGCCGATGCCCTGAGTGTGCCCGAGCTGTCGCCGCGCGAACGCGTTCTGCGTTGCTATCGTGATCTGGTTGGGTATTTCGCCAACCAGGAACAGCCCAGTCATCAGTGTTTCATTGGCAGCCTGTGTCATGAAATGGCGGAGGAAAGCCAGCCTATAGGCTATGCCGCCAGTGCCATCCTGCAGCGTTCCAATCAGGTGCTGGCTGACTGTCTGGCCCAGGCGCAGTCCGCAGGCGAGATTGCGGCTGATCAGAATCCGGCGGAACTGGCCGGGTTTATCAGCGCCGCCTGGGAGGGTGCCCTGTTGCGCATGAAGGCGGATCGTCAGATTGGTCCCTTGCGCGTGTTCATTCAGCAGCTGGAGCGTCTGCTTCAGCCCTGAAAGCTATTTCATCAAGACAAGACGACTGGTCAGCTCGCCTGCTGGCAGGCGCTCTGGTCTGTCCCCCCGTTCAGGAGATTATGTATGTCCACAGCCGTAACCCCGCTGTTCAAGCCCTTCACTCTGGGCAATCTGGAGCTGTCCAACCGCATCGTGATGGCGCCGATGACCCGTAACTTCTCGCCCAAGGGCGTGCCGAATCAGGCGGTGGTCGACTACTACCGTCGCCGCGCCGAATCCGGTGTCGGTCTGATCATCACCGAAGGCACCGTGGTGGATCACGTCGCGGCCAACGGCTACCCGAATGTGCCCCACTTCTATGGTGACGAGGCGCTGGCCGGCTGGAAGCAGGTTGTTGATGCCGTGCACGCCGCCGGCGGCAAGATTGCGCCGCAGTTGTGGCACGTCGGCAACGTCCGCCGCCTCGGCACCGAGCCGGATGGGGATGTGCCGGGTTACGGTCCGATGGAAAAGCAGAAGGATGGCAAGGTGCTGGTCAAGGGTATGACCCAGCAGGACATCGACGACGTGGTTGCGGCGTTTGCCAAGGCAGCCAGGGACGCCAAGGATGTTGGCTTTGACGCCATCGAGCTGCACGGCGCACATGGTTACCTGATCGACCAGTTCTTCTGGGAAGGTACCAACCAGCGTGATGACCAGTACGGCGGCAGCATGGAGAACCGTGGTCGCTTCGCCGTCGAGATCATCAAGGCAGTTCGCGCCGCTGTCGGCCCTGACTATCCGATCATCTTCCGTTTCTCCCAGTGGAAACAGCAGGACTACACCGCGCGCCTGGCCCCGACCCCCGAGCTGCTGGAGCAGTTCCTGGCGCCGCTGTCTGACGCTGGCGTGGATATCTTCCACTGCTCGCAGCGCCGCTTCTGGGAGCCGGAGTTCGAAAGCTCCGAACTGAACCTGGCTGGCTGGACCCGCAAGATCACCGGCAAGCCTTGCATTACCGTCGGCAGCGTTGGTCTGGACGGTGAGTTCCTGCAGTTCATGGTCAACACCGACAAGGTTGCCCAGACCGCCAATATCGACGGTCTGCTGGAACGTCTGGATGCGGACGAGTTTGATCTGGTTGCGGTTGGCCGCGCGCTGCTGGTTGATCCGCAGTGGGCCGACAAGGTGCGCGAAGGTCGCTTCGAAGACATCGCGCCCTTCAGCCGCGACGCGCTCAAGACTCTGGTCTGATTCGCAATGGCAGGCGCCCGGGCTATTTGCTCGGGAGTGCCTGTGTCAGCGCAGGCTGCCGTTCGGCGGCCTGCACAAGATAGCGCTCGAAACGGGTTACCACCGCACTCCAGTCCAGCTGGCAGGCCTTATGACGGGCATGCAGGCGGATGCTGCGACGTCCTTCCTGATCCGCCGTCAGCCAGCGCAGATTGTCGATGAATACCCGGTCGTGTGCGGGCGGCGCCAGGCTGCCGCTGTAGCGGTCCTGAATGTGCTGATGGGCTGCGGCGGTATCAAAGGCGCAGACCGCCAGCCCCGACGCCATGGCCTCGGTGACAACATTGCCGAAGGTTTCGGTCAGGCTGGGAAAGACAAAAATATCGGCGCTGGCATAGATTCGGGCCAACTCGTCACCCGTTTTTGCACCGGTAAAGATCGCCTCCGGCAGCTGTTTCTGCAGATCGGCAAGGGAGGGACCATCGCCAACGACGACCAGCTTCAGGTGGCTGTCTCGGGTGCTCTTCCCGGCTTCTTTCCATGCCCTTGCGAGCAGCTCGGGGTTCTTTTCCGGTGACAGGCGGCCGACATGCAGCAGTACCAGATCATCCGGGCCAACCCCCCAGTTGGCGCGCAGAGTGGCGTCTCGGCGGGCCGGATGAAAGCGCTCGCAGTCGACGCCGCGACCCAGCAGTCCCAGGTGATTCAGGCCCAACCGGCTCAGCTCGCGCTGCTGGGTTGAGCTGGCAACCAGGGTGGTCTGGCTCTGGTTGTGAAACCAGCGCAGATAGCGCATGGCGGGCTCGTGCAGCAGGCCGAGGTGAAAGTGGTCACTGTATTGCTGGAAATTGGTATGAAAACCGCTGACTACCGCAATGCCGAGCCGTCGGGCGGTGCGCAGGGCAGACCAGCCCAGTGGGCCTTCGGTTGCAATGTAGACGGCGTCCGGTCGGGCCTGGCGCCAGAGTCGGGTGAGCAGGCGCCCGGCAGGCAGTCCCCATTGCAGGGATGGGTAGCCGGGAATCGGCAAGCCGCGGACCCGGTGCTCCTCCAGACTGCCCTGTGCGGAGCTGCCCGGTTGCTCGCCGCGCTGTGCCGGACGGATCAGCTGCAACTGGTGCTGGCGGCCGAGCAGGCCGCTGCATAGCTGGCCAAGGGTGTTGGCCACACCATTGATCTGGGGTGGGTAGGTTTCTGTGACCAGCGCGAAGCGCCGGGCAGGGGCGAGGAATGTTGTCATGCTCCGAGTATGGTGAGCGGGCATGATCGCCGTGTTACATCGGTGTGACCATTTTATGAATCGCGTTGCTGGCGCTCACGTACCCACAGCAGCGTGGAGCCAGCGACGGCTGCGGGCATTACCAGCAGGTTCACCAGCGGAATCAGCATGCCAACGTAGACCGGCAGGCCGAAGCCGAGTGACAGGCTGCGGCGGGTCTGCATCCAGCGCAGCATGTCGGGGAAGCCGACCTTGTCGTTATCGGCCTGGTAGTCGACGTATTGCACGGCCATCATCCAGACCCCGAAGGCCAGCAACAGCGGCGATGCAATCAGGTTGACCACCGGTATCAGTGACAGCAGCAAAAGAGCGGCCATGCGTGGCAGGTAATAGGCCAGTTTGCGCAGTTCGCGACCGACGCTGTGCGGAATCACGGCGATGACGTCTTTCCAGCCTGTCTGCGGGCTGACTTCATTGCGCTCCTGCTCGGCAATTTTTTCGGCGAGAAAGCCATAAAAGGGGGACGCAATGATATTGGCCAGCACGCTGAAGCCGAAAAACAGCACCAGCAGGACCACCAGTGCAAACATCGGCCACAGCAGCCATTCGACAAAGGCGGCCCAGTCCGGGAGCTGTGGCATGAGTCTGGCCATCAGCAGGTTGAACTGCTGGATTCCCCAGCCGATGAGCGCGGCAAACAGCAGCAGGTTGGCTATCAGCGGGATGATCACAAAGCGCCGCAGCCCGGGTTGCCTGATGACCTGCCAGCCTTCCTTGAGGTAATCGGGGCCACGTAGTACATCCGTTACTTGCTTCATTGGTGCGGGTCCTGATGGAAACGTGTCTTGCAGAAATGTGCAGTGCTTCGCCGGGTACTATAGGGGTAAACTATTTGGCTGATACAGTCTTTGCAATTTCCACTTGTTTCAGGTCGCTATAAGCTGCGGCCTGTATTGCTCTGGAGGGTTGGATGAGCGTTCTGGTCAATCGTTCCGCGCCGGATTTCGTTGCTCCGGCGGTATTGGCTGATGGCAGCATTGTCGAGCACTTTGATTTCTCAACGCTGCGCGGCAAGTACGTGGTGATGTTCTTCTGGCCGCTGGATTTCACCTTCGTCTGCCCCTCGGAGATCATTGCCCATAACAACCGTATGGACAAATTCCGTGCGCTGGGCGCAGAGGTTGTCGGTGTTTCCGTGGACTCTCAGTTCACCCATTACGCCTGGCGTAATACCCCGGTGGAGAAGGGCGGCATTGGCCCGGTCGAGTTCACCATGGTCGCCGACGTCAAGCACGAGATTACCCGTGCCTACGGGGTGGAGCATGAAGATGGCGTTGCCCTGCGGGCGTCGTTTCTGATCGACCGCGACGGCATCGTCCAGCATCAGGTGGTGAACAATCTGGCGCTGGGCCGTGAAGTGGATGAAATGATTCGCCTGATCGAGGCGCTGCAATTTACCGAAGAGCACGGTGAAGTGTGCCCGGCCGGCTGGCGCAAGGGCCAGAAAGGTATGCAGGAGAGCGCCGAAGGCGTTGCCCGCTATCTGGCCGAGCACGCTGCCGAGCTTTGATCAACTGACTGGTTTTGGGGCAGTCGCTGCTGTTCAGGGTTCCCCTTACCCTCGGCTGCCCGTTTTATTCTTGCCGCCAGCGTGCTGGCGAAACTGGAGGTTTACATGTCTGAAGTGCGTCACACTCGCCTGATCATCCTGGGCTCCGGCCCGGCGGGCTACAGCGCTGCCGTTTACGCTGCGCGCGCCAACCTCAATCCGGTGCTGATCACCGGCATGCAGATGGGCGGGCAACTGACCACCACGACAGAAGTGGATAACTGGCCGGGCGACGTTGCCGGTGTGCAGGGGCCGGAGCTGATGGAGCGCATGCGTCAGCATGCCGAACGCTTCGAGACCGAGATCGTGTTCGATCACATCAACAAGGTGGACCTGACCCAGCGTCCGTTCACCCTGTGGGGTGACAGCGGTGAGTACAAGTGTGATGCGCTGATCATCGCCACCGGCGCGTCGGCCCGTTACATCGGCCTGCCGTCGGAAGAGGCGTTCATGGGCAAGGGCGTGTCTGCCTGCGCTACCTGTGACGGCTTCTTTTACCGCAATCAGGATGTCGCCGTGATCGGTGGTGGTAACACCGCCGTGGAAGAGGCGCTGTATCTGGCTAACATCGCCAAAAAGGTCACCCTGGTACATCGCCGTGATACCTTCCGCGCCGAGAAGATTCTGATCGACAAGCTGATGGCCCGTGTTGCTGAAGGCAAGATCGAGCTCAAGCTCAACGCCACGCTGGACGAAGTGCTGGGTGACGACAGCGGTGTGACCGGCATGCGCATCGCGCTTAACGCCGGCGGCACCGAAGATATCGCCCTGGCTGGCGTGTTTGTCGCCATCGGCCATACCCCCAACACCGGTCTGTTCGAAGGTCAGCTGGAGATGAAAGACGGCTACCTGAAGATCAAGAGCGGTACCGAAGGCAACGCCACCCAGACCAACATCCCGGGCGTCTTCGCCGCAGGTGACGTGGCTGACCACATCTACCGCCAGGCCATCACCTCGGCCGGCGCCGGCTGTATGGCGGCGCTGGATGCAGAGCGCTTCCTCGACGCGATGTAACCGCTGGTTCACAATGAAAGCCCCGCGTCAGCGGGGTTTTTTATTGAGCAACAGATACTCGGCAGGGAGGCGCATTTGACAGATTGGCTAGTGGTAATCGGACTGACCCTGATGGCCGGCATGGCAATGCCCGCCGGGGCCCTGCTGGCCGGGGTGGAGCGGGTGCGGCCCAAGTGGCTGGACCAGGAGCTGCGCCACGGCATCATCGCCTTTGGCGGTGGTGCATTGCTGTCTGCGGTCGCGCTGGTGCTGGTGCCCGAGGGTATTGCCAAGGTTGATGCACTGGCTTCGGCCAGCTGTTTTATCGTTGGCGGGCTGGCGTTCATGTGGCTGGATATCGCTCTGTACCGCAACAAGACGCCGGCCAGCCAGATGGCCGCAATGCTGTCCGACTTTGTGCCCGAGTCGATTGCCCTCGGCGCGGCCTTTGCTGCGGGTGGTCACAGTGGCCTGCTGCTGGCGTGTCTGATGGCGCTGCAGAATCTGCCCGAGGGCTTCAACGCCTGCCGAGAACTGCGGGCCAGCACCCATTACCCAATACGCCGCATTGCCAAGGGCTTTACCCTGATGGCGCTGCTGGGCCCGTTGTTCGGGCTGCTTGGGTTTGGCTGGCTGGCGGCCTATCCTGAGGCGGTGGCGGCGGTCATGCTGTTTGCCGCCGGCGGCATCTGTTATTCAGTGTTCCAGGACATCGCCCCGCAGGCGAAGCTGGAACGCAAGTGGGCCCCGCCAATGGGCGCGGTGCTCGGGTTTGTATTGGGCATGGTCGGGCACCAGTTGACGATGGGGTGAGCGCGGCGCAGATCGCCGAGCGGTTGTCGGTCAGTTGGGCTCGGCTTCGAGTCTTATGAAAAGGACGAACTACATGAAATCACGTTATCTGATGGTGGCAGCATCGTTCTCGCTTGCCGCTACAGCTTCGGCCAGCAGCTTTATTGGTACTACTGATGCCATCGGCTCCTCGCTGGCCAACAGTGCCGAGTCGAGCAGCAATGTCACTACCGGGGGGGACGACAAGGTAGTGCTGCAGGCACGGGACGATGCGGCCAGCTTTGTCGCCAGCGATGGTGCGATCCGCGGCGTGCATCTGGAGGCTGCACTGGCGCATTTGCGCGCTCGGCAACCAGCGTCGCCGGCCACCGATATGCAGCTGGCCGAGGATATTCTGGCCCGTTGAGCAAGGTGTTGACCGGCTTGCCGTGTCGGTTTGCCTTGCTGCTGGCGCTGATCTGGAGTGTGCAGATCAGCGCCGCCTTGCGACTGGAGCCCGAGCTGGCAGGGCTGACTTCGCAGCAGCAACGCTTTACATACGACCTGCTCGAACAGGTCGACGAACGCCTGCCGCCGCGCCTGAAGGAGCAGCTTGATCAGATCGTCAGTGTGCGCTGGGCAGGTGACCTCAAGCCGCGCGTGGTGGGGCGCGCGACCTTTAATCATGAAATTCTGCTGAGCGCGCGCCTGCTGGTTGATCAGGACGAGTTGTTGGCACAGCGCACTCTGGTGCACGAGCTGGCGCACCTCTATGACCGGTTGGGACCGGCCGGTCTCGACTGGCGCTGCGCTGCGCGGCAGCACGCTCAGGGCCCGGTAGGCTTGCCGCCCCATTGCCGCGGGCAGACCGAACGGCGCTTTCGGTTGCGCGATGATCCGCGATTACTGGATCTGG
This sequence comes from Halopseudomonas sp. L-58, assembly GCF_056859475.1. Taxonomy (NCBI): domain Bacteria; kingdom Pseudomonadati; phylum Pseudomonadota; class Gammaproteobacteria; order Pseudomonadales; family Pseudomonadaceae; genus Halopseudomonas; species Halopseudomonas sp. L-58. The sequence continues at coordinate 30,133 of NZ_JBSXON010000027.1, read as the reverse complement.
CCGGCTGGCCCGAGTGGGTCGGTGGCCGTGGTCGGCGTGAGCGCGAAAATCGCCAGTTGCTGCGCTCACCTGATGCCTATGAGTTAGGCAGTCCTGCCGAATTCGTCGCGGTTAATGCCGAGTACTTCCTGCTGGACCCGAGTTATGGGTGTCGGCGGCCAGCTCTCTATCGGTTTTTTGTTGAACACTTTGACTGGGCGCCCTTCGATACTCGCTGCCCTGATGTCTATCCTTACCTGAACGCGGGCGCCGACAATCACCAGTCGCTGCTCGGATGGCTCGATCCCGAGCGGGTGTACGCGGTGCATTACCTGCTGGCAGAGCCGGATCAGACGCTGGCCAGCCGCTGGGGGCACAGTATGCTGCGCTTGGTGGTCTGCGCGCCCGGGCGCCCTCGTGGGCCGGACTGCCTGCTCGACCTTGAGCAGGATCTGGTGTTGTCGTTCCGGGCCTACGTTGACGATGTGCAGCTGTCGCATTGGGATGGGCTGGTGGGGCAGTACCCGTCGCGGCTGTTCATGCTGCCGTTGGCGCAGGTGGTTGATGAGTACACCAAGCTGGAGTTGCGCTCCCTGCGTTCGGTGCCGCTGCAACTGAGTCGTGGCGAGATTGAGGGCGTTGTGCAGCAGGCTGCCCAGCTGCATTGGGCATATGACGGCCGTTACTTTTTCGTCGGTAACAACTGCGCCGTCGAGACGCTCAAGCTGTTGCGTACCGGCAGTCGTAGCGAACGCCTGATTGATCTCGAAAGCCAGACACCGATCGGCCTGCTGCAGTTGCTCGAAGCGCGCGGGATGGCAAACGCCAGTGTGCTGACTGATGCGACCGAGGCCCTGCGCCTGGGCTATCGATTCGATTCCTATGCTGAACGCTATCGGTCGATATTCGCGCTGTTGCGCGAGCGGCTGGGGGTTCAGGTCACGGGGTTTGAGCAGTGGCTGGCGCTGCCTCCCGAGGCGCGTGCGCGGTGGTTTGACCACGCCGATTTGCGTTCGACGGCGGCGTTATTACTGCTTGAGCAGGCAGCACTGCGACGGCAGCTTATTGACGCGCAGCATGCCCTGAAGGTGCGTTATCTGCGCGGTGCCGATAGTGAGGAGAGTGTGCGCGCCGCTGGAGAGCTGGTTGCAGCACTGCTTCGCGAACGTGGATTTCTCAGCCGTCCTGCGGATTTGCTGGCTGAGGGTTATGGTCTGCCGCAGCCGGAAGAATGGCAGGCGTTGAGTCAGCTTGGCGATCAGCGCAAGAACGTATTGCTGGGGTTGGAAGGCCAGCTGGAATCGGTATTGCCCGCGCTGCTGTCGGCTGAGCAGCAGCAACGTCTGGCGGCCGGGCAGCGCAATCTTGAACGGTTGCATGCGCAGGTCCGACGACTGAAAAGCGTTGAGAAATAACCGGGAGAGAATGTGCTGAAATCCATTCGTTGGGATCGAATGGTGCCCCGAGGGAGAATCGAACTCCCACTCTGTCACCAGAAACGGATTTTGAATCCGCCGCGTCTACCAATTCCGCCATCGGGGCAATGCAGGTGCGTACGAGCGTACGCTGGCTGGCGCGGAGTATACGGAGCCCGAACGGTCTCGGTCAATCCTGTGCGCGCTGGCTGATCGCCGTGGCAGCGGTTTTCGGCTACCATAGCGCCCTTTCCCAGGTAACTCCGGACTTCCTTAGCGCATGCGTCTCAGTGACTTTCATTTCGACCTGCCCGATGAGCTGATCGCACGGCATCCGCTGGCCGAGCGGCGCGCCAGTCGGTTGTTGTGCCTCGACGGGCCGACCGGCCAGCTGGCTCACCGTCAATTTGTCGATCTGCTCGAGTATCTGCGCCCCGGCGATTTGATGGTGTTCAACAATACCCGGGTAATTCCGGCCCGCCTGTTTGGTCGCAAGGAGACCGGCGGTGCGCTGGAAGTGCTGGTTGAACGAGTAGTCGACGAGTTTCGGGTGCTGGCGCACATTCGTTCCAGCAAATCCCCCAAGCCGGGCAGCCGTATCCTGATCGATGGTGGCGCCGAGGCCGAGATGGTGGCACGCCATGATGCGCTGTTCGAGCTGCGTTTTGCCGAGCCGGTATTGCCGTTGCTGCAGCGGGTCGGTCACATGCCGCTGCCGCCCTACATCGATCGCCCTGATGACGAGGCGGACCGCGAGCGCTATCAGACGGTGTATGCAAAGCGCGAAGGTGCCGTAGCGGCGCCGACCGCCGGGCTGCATTTCGACCGACCGCTGCTCGATGCCGTCGCCGAGTTGGGCGTGGAGACGGCGGAGGTCACCCTGCATGTCGGCGCGGGTACGTTCCAGCCTGTGCGGGTCGACAAGATCGAAGAGCACGTCATGCATCAGGAGTGGCTGGAGGTTGCGCCCGAGGTCGTGGCTGCGGTCGAGGCCTGCAAGGCGCGCGGCGGGCGGGTGATCGCGGTGGGTACCACCAGTGTGCGCTCGCTCGAGTCGGCTGCTCGCGATGGCGTGCTCAAACCGTTCAGTGGCGACACGGACATCTTTCTGTATCCGGGCAAGCCGTTTCATGTGGTGGACGCGCTGGTCACCAACTTCCACTTGCCCGAGTCGACCCTGCTGATGCTGGTGTCGGCGTTTGCCGGTTATCCCGAGGCCATGGCTGCCTATCGTGCAGCGGTGGCCGAAAAGTACCGTTTTTTCAGTTACGGTGATGCGATGTTCATCACCCGCAATCCGGCCCCGACCGGGCCTGAGGTATCGTCATGAGTCACATGTCCTTTGAACTGCTTGCCACCGATGGCAGGGCGCGCCGTGGTCGGCTGACCTTCCCCCGCGGGGTGGTCGAGACGCCGGCCTTTATGCCGGTGGGTACCTACGGTACGGTGAAGGGCATGCTGCCGCGCGATATCGAGGCGATCGGTGCGCAGATCATTCTCGGCAATACCTTCCATCTGTGGCTGCGCCCGGGGACCGAGGTGATCCGCAGGCACGGTGACCTGCACGATTTCATGCAATGGCAGGGGCCGATTCTGACCGACTCCGGCGGCTTTCAGGTATTCAGTCTGGGTGCCATGCGCAAGATCAAAGAGGAGGGGGTGTACTTCTCCTCGCCGGTTGATGGTGCCAAGGTGTTCATGGGGCCGGAAGAATCCATGCAGGTGCAGCGCGCGCTGGGCTCGGACATCGTCATGATCTTTGATGAGTGCACGCCCTATCCGGCGGATCTGGATACGGCTCGTCGCTCGATGGAGCTGTCGTTGCGCTGGGCCAAGCGCTCCAAGCAGGCCCACGGCGATAATCCGTCAGCGCTGTTCGGCATCATTCAGGGCGGTATGCACGAAGAGTTGCGCTTGCGCTCGCTGGAAGGGTTGAGCGAGATCGGTTTTGACGGCCTGGCGATCGGTGGTCTGTCGGTCGGCGAGCCGAAGGAAGAAATGATCCGCGTGCTGGATTTTCTGCCGGGCCACATGCCGCCGGAAAAACCCCGTTACCTGATGGGAGTAGGCAAACCCGAGGATCTGGTAGAAGGTGTGCGCCGCGGCGTGGACATGTTCGACTGCGTGATGCCCAGCCGCAATGCGCGCAACGGGCACCTGTTCACCGAGGCGGGCGTGATCAAGATCCGCAACGCGGTACATCGCCACGATGAGTCGCCGCTGGATCCGGCCTGTGATTGCTACACCTGCCAGCACTTCTCCCGCGCCTATCTGCATCACCTGGACAAGTGCGGCGAAATGCTCGGCAGCATGCTCAATACCATCCATAACCTGCGGCATTATCAGCGGCTTATGGCAGGTTTGCGCGGTGCCATTCAACAGGGTACATTGACCGCCTTTGTGGAAAACTTCTACGCCAAACTGGGCCGGCCGGTACCGCCGCTTGAGCCTTGAATGGCGGCCGGAGCGCCCCCATAACCGATTTTTCGCAGTTCAATAACAGGAGCGTCACATGAGCTTTTTCATCCCCGCCGCCATGGCACAGTCTGCAGGTGGCGCCGCACCGGCGGGTACCGGTTTTGAGTGGATTTTTCTGATCGGCTTCGTGGTCATCTTCTATCTGATGATCTGGCGCCCCCAGGCCAAGCGTGCCAAAGAGCACAAGAACCTGCTGGCGGGCCTGTCGACCGGTGATGAAGTAGTAACCGGTGGCGGCATTCTGGGCAAGGTCAAGAAAGTGACCGACGAGTTCGTCGTGCTGGAAGTGGGTGATAGCCAGGAACTGAAATTCCAGAAAGGCTCCATTGTTGCTGTCCTGCCCAAGGGCACGCTGAAAGCCATCTAATTACCTCGCAGACCCCGTTCCGGGCGCCATCAGGCGCCCGGACTGCTATCAGGCCCTGATATGCTCAACCGTTATCCCCTCTGGAAATACCTGCTGATCGTGACCGTGCTTGCACTGGGCGTGATCTATGCGTTGCCGAACCTTTATCCCGACGACCCTGCCATTCAGATCTCCGGCGCCAGCTCCACTCAGGTCATCGATCAGGCTGATCTTGACCGCATCGAGCAGGCGCTGGCTGCGGCCAATCTGCCGACCAAGGGCACCGAACTGGGTGCCAACGGCCGCTCCGGCCTGGTGCGTCTGGTTAATCGCAGTGATCAGTTGAAGGCGCAGGATGTTGTCCGTGACGCGCTCGGCGCGCGCTATGTTGTGGCGCAAAACCTGGCGCAGACCACGCCGGACTGGCTGTCTGCAATTGGGGCTGGCCCCATGACACTGGGTCTGGACCTGTCCGGTGGTGTGCACTTTCTGCTGCAGGTCGACATGGACAAGGCCATCGAGTCTCGGGTCAATGTCTACCAGAGTGAGCTGCGGGGCCTGATGCGCTCTGAGGGGATTCGCTATCGCAGTCTGCCGACCCAGGGCAACACCCTGCAGTTCGGCTTTGCCGACGAAGACCAGCGCAGTGAAGCCCGTCGCCTGATTGCCGGCAAGTACAACCAGTTTGTGACTGCCAATGCCGAGCTCAAGGATCAGGCTGTATTGCAGCTGACCCTGTCCGAGGCCGAAGTGGCTGCGATTCGCGATTACGCGGTGCAGCAGAACCTGACTACCGTGCGTAACCGGGTCAATGAGCTGGGGGTGGCTGAGCCGCTGGTGCAGCGTCAGGGTGCCAACCGTATCGTAGTGGAGTTGCCGGGCGTGCAGGATACCGCTGAGGCCAAGCGGGTTCTGGGCAAGACCGCCAACCTGGAGTTTCGTCTGGCGGCCGAGCCTGATGCGCCGCGCGCAACCACCGAGTCCTTTGCCTTCCGCAGCGCAGAGGGGCGTACGGCCGACGTTGAGCGCAGCATCATCATTACCGGTGACCAGGTCACCGACGCCCGTTCCAACTACGACGAGAACGGTCGCCCGCAGGTCAATATCAACCTCGACAGCCACGGCGGCGAGTTGATGAACCGTGCCACCCGCAGCAATATCGGTCGGGGCATGGCGGTGCTGTTCATTGAACAGCGGCAGGTCAACCGCAAGGTTATGCAGGAAGTTGATGGTGTGATGCAGGAGGTCGAGATTCCGGCGTTCGTCGAGGAAAAATCGATTATCAGTCTGGCCACCATCCAGAGCGCGCTGGGCAATCAGTTCCGCATCACCGGTCTGGACTCGCCGGCTGAGGCCTCCGAACTGGCGCTGCTGCTGCGTGCCGGCGGTCTGGCGGCCCCGATGCACTTCGTTGAAGAGCGTACGATCGGCCCGAGCCTGGGGGCAGAGAATATCGCCAAGGGTGTGACTGCCACTCAGGTCGGCTTTGCCCTGGTGCTGGTGTTCATGGTACTGGTCTATCGCGCCTTTGGTGTGTTTGCCGGTATCGCATTGAGCTTCAATCTGGTGCTGCTGCTGGCGTTGATGTCGATGCTCGGCGCCACTCTGACCCTGCCTGGTATCGCCGGTATCGTGCTGACGCTGGGTATGGCGGTGGATGCCAACGTGCTGATCTTCTCCCGTATCAAGGAAGAGATCGCCAACGGCATGTCGCCACAGCGCGCGGTGCATGAAGGCTTTGACAAGGCATTTTCAGCCATCGTGGACGGTAACCTGACTACCCTGTTGGTCGGGGTCATTCTGTTTGCCATGGGCTCCGGTCCGATCAAGGGCTTCGCCGTAACCCTGTCGCTGGGGATTGTGACCTCCATGTTCAGTGCCATCATGGTGACTCGCGCTTTGGTCAATCTGACCGTTGGCGGTCGCGACATCAAAAAGCTCTGGCTGTGAGGAAACACCGATGAACATTCGTAAAACCATTAATTTCCTCCGCCTGCGCAAGTTCTTCTATGTGGTTGCCGTTGCGCTGATGCTGGCGTCGGTCGGCAGCCTGGCGGTCAAGCAGTTGAACCTGGGTCTGGACTTCACCGGCGGTGCGCTGGTGGAGCTGAACTACAGCGAGGCGGCTGATCTTGAAGCCATTCGCGCCACGCTGCGCGAGAATGGCTGGGGCGATGCCGTGGTGCAAAACTTCGGTGCTTCTACCGACGTGCTGATCCGTCTGCCCAGCGATGACCCGAATCTGGGTAACCAGGTGGCCCAGATGATCAAGACCACCGATGGCAGTGATGTATCGGTCAAGCGGGTCGAGTTTATCGGTCCGCAGGTGGGTGAAGAGCTGCGTGATCAGGGCGGTCTGGGTATGCTGGTGGCGATCGCCGGCATCCTGCTGTATGTCTCTCTGCGCTTCCAGATGAAGTTCGCGGTGGCGGCGATTCTGGCGCTGGTCCACGACGTGATCTTTACCCTCGGGGTGTTCTCGTTTTTCGGGATTTCGTTCGACTTGACGGTGCTCGCGGCGATTCTGGCAGTGATCGGCTACTCGTTGAACGACACCATCGTGGTGTTCGACCGGGTGCGTGAGAACATGCGTCTGATGCGTCAGACCGAGCTAACCGACATCATCAACATCTCGACCACCCAGACGCTCGGTCGAACCATGGCCACCTCGTTCTCGACCATCCTGGTGCTGCTGGCGCTGTTCTGGTTCGGTGGTGAAAATATTCACGGCTTCGCCACGGCGCTGCTGATCGGTGTGGGTGTGGGTACCTATTCCTCCATCTATATCGCCGGTGGCCTGCTGGTGACCATGAAACTCACCCGGGATGATCTCATCCCGCCGCAGGTGGAAGAAGCGGTCGACGATAGGCCCTGAGCGCCGGCTTCGCCGGCGCAGCGGCAAGCCTCAAGAGGTAAGCTTCAAGCCGCAAGCTACAAGCTACAAGCTACAAGCGGCAAGAAAACCCGCGTCGGAACTGAATCCGGCGCGGGTTTTTTTGTTTTGGGTTGGCTTGAAGCTTACGGCTTGTAGCTTGCAGCTCAAAAAAAGGCCCACACCGGTCAGGATGTGGGCCTTTTTGTTCTGCCCCGTACGGCCAGCTTGCCGCTTGAGGCTTGCAGCTTGCGACTGGGCGTTACATCTTCATCCCGGGCGTCAGGTGCGGCTGAATGGCGGTCAGCACGGCCTTGAAGCACTTGGGGTTGCCCGCGACGATGTGGCCCTTGTCGAGGAACTGGTGGCCGCCGCTGAAGTCGCTTACCAGGCCGCCGGCTTCCTGGATCAGCAGGGCGCCGGCTGCCATGTCCCACTCGGCCAGGCCAAATTCCCAGAAGGCATCGAAGCGGCCGGCGGCAACATAGGCCAGGTCCAGGCTGGCAGCGCCTGCGCGGCGAATGCCGGCCGTCTGGCCGACCAGGCTGCGGAACATGCCGAGGTAGTTATCCAGCGAGTCGACCTGATTGGCCCGGAACGGGAAGCCGGTGCCGAGCAGGGCGCCTTCCAGTGACTTGCGGTTGCTGACGCGCAGGCGGCGACCGTTCAGTGCTGCGCCACGGCCACGGCTGGCGGTGAATTCTTCCTGACGAATGGGGTCCAGAATGACGGCATGCTCGATGCGGCCCTTGACCCGGCAGGCGATGCTGACGGCGAAATGCGGTACGCCGCGAATGAAGTTGGTGGTGCCGTCCAGTGGGTCGATGATCCAGACGGTATCGGCGCCGTCGCCGTGGCCGGGCTGGAAGCCGCTCTCTTCGGCCTGGATGCTGTGATCCGGATAGGCTTTGCGCAACTGGCTGATGATCGCCTGCTCGGCGGCGCGGTCGACTTCCGAAACATAATCGCGCGCGTCCTTTTCGTCCACGGCGAGCACATCGAGGCGTTCCATGGAACGGTAAATGAGCTCTCCTGCGCTGCGCGCGGCACGCAGGGCGATGTTCAGCATAGGCTGCATATGGGGTATGTCTCTGTCGGAAGATGAAAAGCCGGACATTGTAGCAGAGTTGAAAATGAACAGAAATGCGTCATGGCTATCAGGTCGCAGCTTTTGTAAGATGCAGGGTCCCATTTTTGGCTTGAAGGTGTCGCTGTGCTGAAGAACGTGCGTGTGGTGTTGGTCAACACCAGTCATCCTGGCAACATCGGCGGCGCTGCTCGGGCCATGAAGAATATGGGATTGTCCGAGCTGGTGCTGGTTGATCCCGAGCGCTTCCCCGATCCTGATGCGGTTTCTCGCGCCTCAGGTGCGGACGATGTGCTGGTCAATGCAAGAATTGTCGCGACGCTGGAAGAAGCCATCGCCGATTGCTCGCTGGTGCTCGGCACCAGTGCCCGCGATCGCCGCATTCCCTGGCCAGTGCTGGATCCGCGTGAATCCGCTGACAAGGTGCTGGATCAGCTGGAGCAGGTTGCGGACGCGCAGATCGCGCTGGTATTTGGTCGAGAGGACTCCGGTCTGACCACCGATGAGCTGCAGCGTTGCCAGTATCATGTGCATATTCCCTCGATGCCGGACTTCAGCTCGCTGAATCTGGCGGCAGCCGTGCAGGTGTTGGCCTACGAGCTGCGTATGCAGGGTTTGCAGCGTGAGGGTGCGCCCACCAAGATGCACAAGGTCGAAACCACTGCTGTTTTCAACGAGATTCCGGCGACCGCAGGCGAGCTGGAGCAGTTTTATCAGCATCTGGAGCAGGTGCTGGTTGAAATCGGCTTCCACGACCCTCAGAAACCACGGCAGCTGATGCCGCGCTTGCGCCGCCTGTACGGGCGGGTCCATTTGAATCGAATGGAGATGAACATCCTGCGCGGCATCCTGACCGAAACCCAGAAGGCCGTCGGCGTCAAAGCAGCCGGCGAGCGGAGAACCTGACCATGTTTGATCGCATGAAAGAAGATATCGCCAGTGTATTCCACCGTGACCCTGCCGCGCGCAACACGCTGGAAGTGCTGACCTGTTATCCCGGCTTGCATGCGGTCTGGTTGCATCGGGTGTCGCACGCTCTTTGGGTGCGCCGTGCCTACCTTTTGGCGCGCATGCTGTCGCACTTCGCCCGCTGGCTGACCGGCATCGAGATTCATCCCGGAGCCAAGATAGGTCGTCGCTTCTTTATCGATCACGGCTTTGGTGTGGTGATTGGTGAAACCACCGAGATCGGCAATGACGTTACGCTTTATCAGGGTGTAACGCTGGGTGGTACCAGCTGGGATCAGGGCAAGCGTCACCCGACGCTGGAGGACGGCGTCGTTGTCGGCGCCGGTGCCAAGGTGCTGGGGCCGTTTACCGTTGGTGCCGGAGCCAAGATTGGCTCCAATGCTGTTGTAACCAAGGCAGTGCCGGCTGGTGCGACCGCGGTCGGCATTCCCGGGCGCATTATTCCGAAGGACCCGGAGCCTTCCGCCGAGTGCGAGCAGCAGGCCAATCGTCAGGCCATGGCGGAAAAGCTCGGCTTCGATGCCTATGGCGTCAGTCGCGATATGCCGGATCCGGTGGCACGTGCTATCGGGCAGATGCTGGATCATATGCACGCGGTAGACAGTCGTCTCGAGGGCATGTGCAAGGCATTGAGTGAGCTGGGCAGTGATTATTGCGCCAAGGAGCTGCCGGCGCTTGGTGGTGAGGATTTTGATCTGCTCAAGGATGACGAGACGGATGTGGCGGCAACCGATGCCACTACTGAGAAGCCTTGACGGAGTTGCTGATGAATCAGCCGATTTACCTGGATTACGCTGCTACAACGCCGGTTGACCCGCGGGTCGCCGAGAAGATGGTGGCGTGCCTGACCATGGATGGCAATTTTGCCAATCCGGCTTCGCGCTCCCATGTCTACGGCTGGAAAGCGGAAGAGGCGGTTGAGAACGCGCGTCGTCAGGTCGCGGACCTGGTGGGTGCCGACCCGCGCGAGATTGTCTGGACCTCCGGCGCTACCGAGTCGGACAACCTGGCCATCAAGGGGATGGCGCATGCCTTGCAGGCCAGAGGGCGCCATCTGATTACCTCGAAGATCGAACACAAGGCGGTGATTGACTGCTTCAAGCTGCTTGAGCGGGAAGGCTTTGAGGTCACCTGGCTTGAGCCGGGGGCGGCGGGTGTCATTACGCCCGAGCAATTGCGTGCGGCGCTGCGCGAAGACACCGTGCTGGTATCGCTGATGCACGTTAATAACGAGATCGGTACGATCAACGATATTCAGGCCCTGGGTGAGGTTGCCCATGCCGCCGGGGCGGTGTTTCATGTCGATGCGGCGCAGTCGTCCGGCAAGCTGGCAATCGACCTGCAGACTCTGCCGGTTGATCTGATGTCCTTCAGCGCCCACAAGACCTATGGGCCAAAAGGCATCGGTGCGCTGTTTGTACGCCGAGGCCTGACGCCCAAGCCGCAGGCGCAGATGCATGGTGGCGGTCACGAGCGCGGGCTGCGCTCCGGTACCCTGGCGACCCATCAGATCGTGGGTATGGGCGAAGCCTTCGAGCTGGCCGGCAAGCTGATGAAAGACGAGGGGGCGCGAATTGCTGCTCTGCATGACGCGCTGCTCAAGGGCCTGGCCGGGCTGGACGGCGTCAGCCTCAACGGCAGCGCGGAACAGCGGGTGCCGCACAACCTCAATCTGGCCTTCGCTGGCGTTGACGGTGAGTTGCTGTTGCTCGCACTCAAGGATTTGGCGTTGTCGACCGGCTCCGCCTGTACCTCTGCCGCGGTCGAGCCCTCTTATGTGCTGCGCGGGATTGGTCTGAGCGACGAGCTGGCGCACAGTTCAATTCGTCTGTCGCTCGGGCGCTTCACCTCTGAGCAGGACGTGCAGCGGGCTGCCGAAATCATTTGTCAGGTGGTAACGCGCCTGCGTGCCGGCTGACGGTTTGCCGTCAGCTACGCTGCTGTTATCTATTTGTCTTTAACCTGCGTATAATCCGCAGGTTAACCATCTTTTGTAATTCTATTCTGTAACTACCTCTCTGGAGAGTTTTATGGCCGTTGAACGTACCCTGTCCATCATCAAGCCCGATGCCGTTGCCAAAAACGTCATTGGTCAGATCCTGACCCGTTTCGAGCAGGCTGGTCTGCGCGTTGTTGCTGCCAAGATGGTTCAGCTGTCCCAGGCCGATGCCGAAGGCTTCTACGCCGAGCACAAAGAGCGTCCTTTCTTCAAGGATCTGGTTGGCTTCATGACTTCTGGTCCGGTTGTTGTTCAGGTTCTGGAAGGCGAAGGCGCGGTTCTGAAAAACCGTGAACTGATGGGCGCTACCAACCCGAAAGAAGCCGCTGCCGGTACCATCCGCGCGGACTTCGCCGAGTCCATCGATGCCAACGCGGTTCACGGCTCCGACTCCACCACTTCCGCAGCGCGCGAAGTGGCCTACTTCTTCGCCGAAACCGAACTCTGCCCGCGCTAAGGCCGGGTCGGGTTATCTCAGCCGAGTGATGTGATCGCCATGACCGATACCACCAGCAAGACCAATCTGCTGGGTCTGACACAGCAGAAACTGGAAGCTTTCTTCGAAGGATTGGGAGAAAAGCGTTTTCGTGCCGGCCAGGTCATGAAATGGATGCATCACTATGGCGTGGACAACTTCGATGACATGACCAATATCGGCAAGGCCCTGCGTGAGAAGCTCAAGGCCACCGCCGAAATTCGCGGTCCCGAGGTTGTCAGCGAAGATATTTCCCGCGACGGCACACGCAAGTGGGTCGTCCGGGTTGCCTCGGGCAGTTGCGTCGAGACTGTGTACATTCCGCAAAACGGGCGCGGCACCCTGTGTGTGTCGTCTCAGGCGGGCTGTGCGCTGGATTGCAGCTTCTGCTCGACCGGCAAACAGGGTTTCAACAGCGATCTGACCGTGGCCGAAATCATTGGCCAGGTGTGGATTGCCAGCAAGTCCTTCGGTTCCGTTCCTGCTACCGCCGATCGTGCGGTCACCAACGTGGTGATGATGGGCATGGGCGAACCGCTACTGAATTTTGACAACGTTGTGGACGCCATGACGTTGATGATGGACGATCTCGGTTACGGTATCTCCAAGCGCAAGGTGACGCTGTCTACCTCCGGGGTAGTACCGATGATCGAGAAGCTCGCCGAGAAGGTGGACGTTGCCCTGGCGCTGTCGCTGCACGCGCCGAATAACGCCTTGCGCAACCAACTGGTGCCGCTGAACAAGAAGTATCCGCTGGAAGTCTTGCTGCCGGCCTGCAAAAGTTACATCGCCGGGCTTGGCGAGAAGCGCTCGCTGACGGTCGAGTACACCCTGCTCAAAGGGGTCAACGACCAGCCCGAGCATGCGGCCGAAATGATCGAGCTGCTGCGCGATATTCCGTGCAAGATCAATTTGATCCCGTTCAATCCCTTCCCGCATTCCGGCTACGAGCGGCCGAGCAACAACGCCATTCGCCGGTTTCAGGACATGTTGCACCAGGCCGGTTACAACGTCACGGTGCGCACCACGCGTGGGGAAGATATCGATGCGGCCTGCGGGCAACTGGTCGGGCAGGTTATGGATCGCACCCGCCGAAGCGAGCGCTACATTGCGCTACGCCAGTTGGCAACAGACGCAACCGAGACCGCGCCGTCCACGACGCGGCACACTGCAGGTTAATCACTCAGGCCGGAAAAGGATGTTGACATGAGCAAGCCAAGCGCCGCGATCTTGATCTTCTGTCTGCTGCTGGCGGGCTGTGTCAGCACGGGGCAAAACGGCCGCAAGGTCGATCCGGCCGCCGCCCGCGATGCTTACGTTCAGCTCGGTATCGGTTATCTGCAGAAAGGGGAAACCGAACGTGCCAAGCAGCCGCTGAGTGAAGCGCTGAAGCTGGACCCCCGCTCGGCATCGGCGAATATGGTGCTGGCGCTGGTATTCCAGCAGGAAGGCGAGTACGACGCTGCCGAAAAGCACTTTCGGACTGCGTTTGCCAGTGAGCCGGAGAACGCCCGGCTGCTGAATAATTACGGTGCGTTTCTGCTTGACCGCGAGCGCTACCAGGAAGCTCTCGAGTATTTCAACAAGGCCGCAGCCGATACGCTTTACAGCGAACGCTCGCGCGTATTCGAGAACCTGGGTATCGCCTATCTGCGCATGGGTAATATCGATGCCGCCCGCGAGAATCTCGAGCGCTCCCTGCGGCTGAACATCCGCCAGCCGCGTGCGTTGCTTGAGCTGGCGCAGATCGAGTTTGCTGAAGGCAACTTTGTGCCCGCGTGGAATCACTATCGTCGCTTCGACCAGTTGTCCGAGCAGAATGCCGCCAGCCTCTGGCTGGGTGTGCGCCTGGCGCGTCGATTCGAGGATCACAGCAAGGCTGCCAGCTATGCGCTGCAGCTCAAACGTCTCTATCCCAACAGTCCTGAAGCCCGCGCGCTTGTGGAGTCCGAAAAGTCATGAGTTCCGAGCGTCATGATGCAGCAGCAGACATGGCAGAACCAAACACCCTGCGTAACCCTGGTGAAACCCTGCGCGAGGCCCGTGAAGCTCGCGGCCTGAGCATCGCCGAGGTTGCCCTGGAGCTGAAAATCTCGCGTCAGGCGGTAGAGCACATCGAAGCAGGGCGGTTCGACCGCTTGCCCGGTGATACCTTTACCCGCGGCTACATACGCAGTTATGCGCGGCTGATGGGGCTGGACCCCAACCGGCTCGCCGTTGAATTCGATCGGCATCGTGGTATCGAGGTACGCGAGCGTCCGGTCAGTTCTATCGCCCGGGTCCAGATGCCGAACGGGGCTGGGCGGTCCATCATGCGCTGGAGCACCCTGCTGATTGTGCTGGTGCTGATGGCCTCGGCATGGTGGTGGTACGAAGCCGGCCGCCCTGTCTCCGAGCCGTTGCCGCCGATGGAAGAACTGGAGTCCGAGTTGCTGCTGGACGATGTCGAGGTCGATGCCATGACGTTGCCCGAGGCAATTGCCGAGCAGACAGAGGCGCTGCCCGCCGACTTGCTGGCCCCTGAGCCTGAAGCTCCGGCTGCCGACCCGCTCGCGACCGAGGCGGTTGCGGATGCGGCGGAGGCGCCTCGGGAAGCGACCCTGGTTGCGGATGCACAGACTGAGGTGGTCGCTCCCGTCGAGGAGCCTGCAGCCGTCGAGGGGCGTGGCCTGCAGTTGAGTGTGGCCGCCGATTGCTGGGTGCAGGTCAGTGCCGTCGACGGCCAGGTCCTGCACAGTGGCCTGTTGCGCGATGGCCAGGCGCTGGACATTGATCACGCAGGTCCGTTGAACCTGGTGATCGGCGACCGCAGTGCGGTCACCACCATTCGCTTTCAGGGTAACCCCGTAACGTTGCCGCCGCAGAGCCAGTCCGGTGTCGTCCGGCTGCGTCTGGGCGAGTAAGAGGTCAGTCAGTTATGCAGCATGAGTCGCCGGTCAAACGTCGTGTCTCCCGGCAGATCAAGGTGGGTTCGGTACTGGTAGGTGGTGATGCGCCGATTTCGGTACAGAGCATGACCAACACCGAAACCTGTGATGTGGCCGCTACCGTCGAACAGATTCGGCGGCTGGAAGCGGTTGGTGCCGATATCGTGCGGGTCTCGGTGCCGAGCATGGAGGCTGCCGAGGCCTTTGGTGAAATCCGCAAGCAGGTCGGTATCGCGCTGGTCGCCGATATTCACTTTGACTACAAGATTGCCCTGCGGGTCGCTGATCTGGGTGTTGATTGTCTGCGCATCAACCCGGGCAACATCGGCCGGGAAGACCGGGTCAAGGCCGTGGTCGACGCCGCGCGCCACAATGGCATTCCGATTCGTATCGGGGTTAATGCTGGCTCGCTGGAAAAGGATCTGCAGAAGAAATACGGCGAACCGACTCCGGCGGCGCTGGTGGAATCGGCGCTGCGCCACGTCGAGCACCTTGATCGCCTGGATTTCCAGGATTTCAAGGTCAGCGTCAAGGCGTCCGACGTCTTCATGGCGGTTGATGCCTACCGCCTGCTGGCCAGGCAGATCGAGCAGCCGCTGCATCTGGGGATTACCGAGGCGGGTGGCCTGCGCTCGGGCACGGTGAAGTCGGCCGTTGGCCTTGGCATGTTGCTGGCCGAAGGCATTGGCGACACTATCCGCATCTCGCTGGCGGCCGACCCGGTGGAGGAGATTCGCGTCGGCTTCGACATTCTGAAGTCGCTGCGCCTGCGTTCGCGCGGTATCAATTTCATTGCCTGCCCGAGCTGCTCACGCCAGAACTTCGATGTGGTCAAGACCATGAACGAGCTGGAAGCGCGCCTCGACGACGTGCTGACACCGCTGGATGTTGCGGTTATCGGCTGTGTCGTCAACGGTCCGGGCGAAGCCAAGGAGGCCGACATCGGCCTGACCGGTGGCTCGCCGAACAACCTGATCTATCAGGATGGCAAGCCGGACCAGAAGGTGGATAACGCCGAGCTGGTCGACCGGCTGGAAAAAATGATTCGAGATAAAGTGGCTGCCAAACAGGCGCTGGATGCCAACACCATCGCCCGCGGTTGAGCGGTCAGGTAATAGGAAACAGACTTTGAAGACCCTGCAAGCCGTTCGCGGCATGAACGATGTGCTGCCCGAAGACAGCGCCCTGTGGCAGTACTTTGAGCGCACTGTTGCTGACCTGTTGACCACCTACGGTTACCAGCAGGTACGTATGCCGATTGTCGAGCCGACCGAGCTGTTCAAACGCTCCATCGGCGAAGTGACCGACATCGTCGAGAAAGAAATGTACACCTTCGAGGACCGTAATGGTGACTCGCTGACCCTGCGCCCGGAAGGCACCGCAGGCTGCGTGCGCGCCATGCTGCAGCACGGTCTGCTCGGGGGCGGTGTTGCCCAGAAGGTCTGGTACAACGGCCCGATGTTCCGTCACGAGCGTCCGCAAAAGGGCCGCTATCGCCAGTTTCACCAGATCGGCGTGGAAACCTTCAACCTGACCGGTCCGGACATCGATGCCGAGCTGATCGTGCTGTCCTGGCGGCTGTGGCAGCGTCTGGGTATCAGCAATGCGGTCAAGCTGGAGCTGAACAGCCTGGGCAGTGCGGAAGACCGTGCCCGCTACCGCGATGATCTGGTTGCCTATCTGCAGGCGCGATTTGATCAGTTGGATGAGGATAGCCAGCGCCGACTTGCCAGCAACCCGCTGCGCATCCTCGACAGCAAGGTGCCGGAGACCCAGGCCCTGCTGACAGACGCGCCGAAGCTGGCCGACTACCTCAACGGCGAGGCACGCGCTCACTTCGACGGCCTGCGTGCACTGCTGGACGAAGTTGGCATCCCTTACGTAATCAATCCCAAACTGGTGCGCGGGCTGGACTACTACGGCCTGACGGTGTTCGAATGGGTGACTGACCAGCTCGGTGCCCAGGGTACCGTCTGCGCCGGTGGCCGTTACGACGGTCTGGTAACCCAGCTGGGCGGCAAGCCGGCGCCGGCTGTGGGGTTTGCCATGGGTATCGAGCGGCTGTTGCTGCTGATCGAGACGCTTGATTGCGTGCCCGCCGAACTGGCCCGTCAGGTGGATGTCTATCTCGTCACCCTGGGCGATGTGGCTGCCAGGGCGGGACTGCGTCTGGCCGAGCAGCTGCGCGATGCGCTGCCGTCATTGCGACTGGTCGTGCACGCTGGCGGTGGCAGCTTCAAGAGCCAGTTCAAGAAGGCCGATAGGTCCGGTGCGCTTTACGCGCTGGTGCTGGGCGAAGACGAAGTGGCTGCGCAGCAGATCGGTTTCAAACCGCTGCGCAGTGGTGAGGAGCAGGAAACCTTGAGCTGGCAGGATGTGCCGGCTCGACTGGCAGAGAGTATTTGAGCGGCGCTTGCCGTTTCTGGTTTGGCTAAGGAGTTTTAGGGTGGCTTACGAGACAGAAGAAGAACAGGTAGAGAAGCTGAAGGAACTCTGGCAGCGCCATGGTGTGCCGTTGCTCACCGGTGTGGCTATAGCCCTTGCGGGGGTGTTTGGCTGGAATGCCTGGCAGAACTATCAGCAGGGCCAGGCGCAGGGCGCTTCAACCCTTTACCAGACCATGCTCGAATCCGTACTGAGCAGTGACAGCGAGGCGTCGCGTGCGCGCGCAGCGGAACTGGCTACCCAGCTGCGTAAAGACTATTCCAGCACCCGTTATGCCGACTATGCTGCTTTGATGCAGGCGCGCATGGCGGTTGAGGCGAGTGACTATCCTGTTGCCGAGAAGCACTTGCGTGAGCTGGTAGACACCAGCAAGGATGCGGCGCTGCAGGAAGTGGCGCGTCAGCGTCTGGCGCGGGTTCTGGCTCAACAGGAGCGTGCCGAAGAAGGCCTGGCGCTGTTCGCCTCACCGGTCGAAGGTTCCGAATTGAAGGCGGGCCGCGAAGAGGTGCGGGGCGACCTGCTGCTTGCCCTGGGTCGCAAGTCGGAAGCCCGGGCGGCCTACCAGGCGGCCATTGAGGCGCTCGAGGATGCATCCGCGCGTCCGCAACTGCAATTGAAGCTGGATGATCTGGCGGAGGAAGCCTAGTGAAAGTGATGTCCCGTTATCTGGTGCTGGGTCTGGCCGCTGCATTGATGGTCGGTTGCAGCAGCTCCGGCAAGAAGGAATTGCCTCCGGCCGATCTGGAAAAGTTTGATGCCGAGGTTCAGTTGGACCGTGTCTGGAAGCGCAACATCGGCGTAGGTCAGGGCGATCTGTACAACAACCTGACCCCGGCCCTTGATGGTTTGACCCTGTACGCTGCCGACGCCGAAGGGCGGGTTGTCGCATTGAATCGCGAAGATGGCGACGAGAAGTGGGAAGTCAAACTCAAGGCGCCCCTGTCTGGTGCTGTTGGTGCCGGCGGTGGTCTGGTCATTGTCGGTACCCTCGATGGTCAGGTGATCGCCCTGGACGAGAACGACGGCAGCGAGAAGTGGCGCGCGCAGGCTTCCAGCGAAGTGCTGGCGCCGCCGCAGACCAACGGAGACGTGGTCGTCGTGCAGACGCAGGATGACAAACTGGTTGCCCTGGATATCAGCAGCGGCGAGCGTCGCTGGATCTATGAATCCTCGCTACCGGTGCTGACCGTGCGCGGCCACAGCACGCCGATCGTTGGCGTGCGTCAGGTCTTCGCCGGCATGGCCAGCGGCAAGGTCGTTGCGCTGGCAGCCGATACCGGCATTCCCCTCTGGGAGCAGCGCGTCGCGCAGCCCAAGGGGCGTTCCGAGCTGGAGCGTATGGTCGACATCGACGGCCAACTGCTGCTGGTTGATCAGCGCCTTTATGTTGTGTCCTATCAGGGCAGCGTGGCCGCACTGGATGCCCAGACCGGGCAGCCGCTGTGGGAGCATCCGGCCTCCAGCTATGTTGGTCCCGGCGCGGGCTTCGGCAGTGTGTATGTCAGTGAAACCAGCGGCACCGTGCAGGCGCTTGACGCCGGTAGTGCTCGCGAGCTGTGGAGCAACGAATCGCTTGCTCGCCGCCAGCTGACGGCACCGGTTGCCTTCAGCAACTATGTTGCGGTAGGTGACTTCGAAGGCTATCTGCACCTGCTGGCCCAGACTGACGGTCGCATGGCCGGTCGCGTCAAGGTCGATGGCGACGGTCTGCGTGCCAGCCCGCTGGTGATCGGTGATCTGCTGTTCGTCTACGGCAATAGCGGCGATCTGGCAGCCTACAAGCTGAAGTAAGCCGAAAAGCGGTTATACTTTCCCGGCCGTTACACAGTCAGGTGTAACGGCCGTTTTGTTTTTTTGCACAGCATCTGTGCGCGGAGTAATCATGGTTCCTGTCATCGCTCTCGTGGGGCGGCCGAACGTCGGCAAATCCACCCTGTTCAACCGTCTGACCAAGAGTCGTGACGCTATTGTTGCCGACGTCGCCGGCTTGACCCGCGACCGTCAATACGGCGAGGCAGTCTGGCAGGGCAAACCCTATATCGTGGTCGATACCGGTGGTATCACCGGGGACGAGCAAGGCCTCGATCTGATGATGGCAGGTCAATCTCTGCAGGCTATCGAAGAAGCCGACGCCGTGCTGTTTCTGGTCGATGCGCGCGCTGGTCGTACCGCAGGCGATGAGCAGATTGCCGAGCACCTGCGCAAGCGCAACAAGCACACCTATCTGATCGCCAACAAGATTGATGGCGCGGATCCGGATGCCATCCTGGGCGAGTTCGCCAACCTTGGCCTGGGCCAGCCGCTGGGTATTGCCGCCGCGCACGGCCGCAATATCAACCCGATGCTGGACGCGGTACTCAACGACGAGAGCCTGCAGGTTACGGGTGAAGAAGGGCGCGTGGTTGAGCCGATCGGCACCAAAATTGCGATTATCGGCCGACCCAACGTAGGTAAGTCCACGCTGGTCAACCGCATGCTCGGCGAAGATCGGGTTGTGGTGTTCGATCAGGCGGGAACTACCCGTGACAGTATCTACATCCCCTATGAGCGCTTTGAAAAGCCCTACACGCTGATCGATACCGCCGGCGTGCGCCGTCGCGGCAAGGTGTTCGAGGCCATCGAGAAGTTCTCGGTAATCAAGACCCTGCAGGCGATCCAGGACGCCAACGTGGTGATCTTTGTGGTCGATGCCCGGGAAGGGATTGTCGAGCAGGATCTGCACCTGCTGGGCTTTGTACTCGAAGCGGGGCGCGCTCTGGTGATTGCCGTCAACAAGTGGGACGGCATGAAGCAGGAAGAGAAGGAGTACGTCAAAACCGAACTGGAGCGCCGGCTGATTTTCGCCCAGTTCGCCGACATCCACTTTATTTCTGCATTGCACGGCAGTGGTGTCGGCCTGCTCTACAAGTCAGTGGATCAGGCCTATCAGGCTGCGATGACCAAGATTCCGACGCGCCGCATGACCGAGATTCTGGAAGATGCCGTCAGCGAGCACCAGCCGCCAATGGTCAATGGCCGTCGCATCAAGCTGCGCTATGCCCACCTCGGTGGCTCCAACCCGCCGATTATCGTGGTGCACGGCAATCAGGTCGACGCGGTGCCGCGCTCCTATACCCGCTATCTGGAGAACACCTTCCGCAAGGTGCTCAAGCTGACCGGTACGCCGATCCGTGTCGAGTACAAGGGCAGTGACAACCCTTACGCCGATCGCAAGAACACGCTGACCGAGCGTCAGGTGAACAAGAAGCGCCGCCTGATGAGTCACAACAAGAAGATGAAGAAGAAGAGTAAGGACAAGCGCTGATCCTGCTCAAACAAAAGCCGGCATCAAGCCGGCTTTTTTGTATCCGCTGTTCAGGCATCCATTCTCCCGGCAGCCGCACGGCCACGGCATGCCGTGGCCCTACAGGAGGGGGCGTTGCATTCGTAGGGACGCGACATGTCGCGTCCGTCAGGCGGGTGGTACCGCGTGCTCATCCCCCTGCAATTGCACTATTCAGGCATCCATCACCGGATAGTCGGTGTAGCCTTCTGCGCCGCCGCCGTACAGCGTGCGCGGGTTGACCTGATTGAGCGGCGCGCCGGCCTGCAGCCGTGCGACAAGGTCCGGGTTGGCAATGTAGGGGCGCCCGAACGCCGCAAACTGCGCCAGACCGCTGTCGATTGCGGCGGAGGCGCTTTCGCCATCCAGGCCGCCAGCGAGGATAAAGTCGCCCTTGTAGACCTTGCGCAGCGCGGCCAGCAACTCGTCGAAACCCTCGTAACTGCCACCCGCCCAGTCCGGCTTGTTGACGTGGACGTAGGCCAGGCCTCGGCTGTTCAGCTGCTCCAGCAGATAGGTAAAGGTTTCCAGCGGGTTGGCGTCCTCAACACCGTTGAAGGTGCCGAGCGGAGAAATGCGGATGCCAACGATGCCGGCGTCGCCGGCGGCGGCGACCACTGCATCGACGACTTCGAGTACCAAACGGGCCCGGTTTTCGACGCTGCCGCCATACGCATCGGTGCGCTGGTTGCTGTTGGAGCAGAGGAACTGGTCAAGCAGGTAGCCGTTGGCAGCGTGAATCTCTACGCCGTCAAAGCCGGCCTGCAGTGCGTTGCGGGTCGCCTGGGCGTAGCTTTCCACCACCTGAGGCAGCTCTGCAGTTTCCAGGGCGCGCGGGGTTGATGCCGCGGCTTTGTGATGACTGCCGTCCGGCTCCTGAACGTATACCTCCGCTTTGGCGGCAATAGCCGACGGGGCAACCGGTGCCTGACCGTTGGGCTGAATCAGGGTGTGCGAGATGCGGCCAACGTGCCACAGCTGCAGGAAGATACGACCACCGGCGTTGTGCACGCACTCGGTGACAGCCTTCCAGCCTTCAATCTGCTCGGGGCTGTGAATGCCCGGCGTCCAGGCGTAGCCCTGTGCTTCGGGGCTGATCTGCACGCCTTCGCTGATGATCAGACCGGCATTGGCGCGTTGGGTATAGTACTCGACGTTCAGAGCGTGGGGCAGATTGCCGGGCTGGGCGGCGCGTTGGCGGGTCAGCGGGGCCATTACCACGCGGTTGGGCAGCTGAAGGCTGCCGAGGCGAGCGGGTTGAAACAGGGTATTGCTGGACATGGGTGTCTCCCAGATTCAGTCATCGGTGAATTACCAATGCCGGCCATTATGGGGGTGGCATTCCTTTTGGCAAGTACGTACGATTTTGGCAGTCACTTACCAAAAGGTAATCATAAGATGACCGAAGAGCAGTTGCGTATCGCCGAGAGCAAGCGATTGGTGCGTGGCGACAAGACCTACTCGACGCCTATCGAAGTCACGCTGGATGTGATCGGCGGCAAGTGGAAGGCTGTATTGGCCTACCACATCATTCAGGGCCCGCAGCGCTTCTCGGAGTTGAAGCGTTTGGTGCCGGGTATTACCGAGAAGATGCTGACCCAGCAGTTGCGTGAGCTGGAGCGCGACGGCGTGGTGAGTCGCACGGTGTTTGCCGAGGTGCCGCCACGGGTGGAGTATCGGATTACCGAGCACGGTGCGAGTTTGCAGCCGGTACTGGCAGCGATGTGCAGCTGGGGGAGAGAGCACTGGCAGCAGAGCGCTGCCGGTGCAGAAGGCTGATCCGCAGGACGATGCCCTGCGGATTCAGGGTCAGGCGGCTTGTGCCTCGGCCTGACGCAGTGCCCGGTTGAGTGCGCTGAACAGAGCACGGAAGCTGGCGGTAGTCAGGTTCTCGTCGATACCGAGACCGTGTACCGGGCGACCGCCGTCCAGGCGGACTTCAACGTAGGCCGCGGCTTTGGCGTTGGTGCCCGAGCCGATGGCGTGCTCGTGGTAATCCATGATCTCCACGGCAACCGGCAGACCGGCGACCAGTGCCTCCAGCGGGCCCTTGCCCAGACCGCGCCAATGCAGGGTATTACCCTGATTGAGCACTTCGACGTCGACCGCGCTGGTGCCGTTTTCTTCCTGCAGGCGGTGACGGATCAGCGCATACGGGCTGGTTGCCTGCAGATATTCCTTCTCCAGCAAACCGTGAATCTGCGCTGCAGTCAGCTCCAGGCCAAGGCGATCGGTTTCACCCTGAACCACCTGGCTGAACTCGATCTGCATGCGGCGCGGCAGGCTGATGCCGTACTCCTGTTCCAGCAGATAGGTGATACCACCCTTGCCGGACTGGCTGTTGACGCGGATGACCGCCTCGTAGCTGCGGCCGATATCAGCCGGATCGATCGGCAGGTAGGGGACTTCCCAAATGCCGTTCGGGTCCTGCTGGGCAAAGCCCTTGCGAATCGCATCCTGGTGCGAACCGGAGAAGGCGGTGTGGACCAGATCGCCGATATACGGGTGGCGCGGATGAACCGGTAACTGGTTGCACTCCTCGACCACCTTGCGCACGGCGTCGATATCGGAAAAGTCGAGCCCCGGATACAGACCCTGGGTGTACATGTTCAGCGCCACGTTGACCAGGTCGACGTTACCGGTGCGCTCGCCGTTGCCGAACAGGCAGCCTTCGACGCGGTCAGCCCCGGCCATCAGGCCCAGCTCGGTCGCGGCTACACCGGTGCCGCGATCGTTGTGGGTGTGCAGGCTGACCAGCACGCTGTCGCGGCGGCTGATGTGGCGGCAGAACCATTCGATCTGGTCGGCGTAAATGTTCGGAGTGGAGACCTCGACGGTAGCCGGCAGGTTGAGGATCACCTTGTTCTCGGGCGTCGGCTGCCAGACGTCGAGCACGGCATCACAGACCTGAACGGCGAAGTCCAGTTCGGTTGAGGTGAAGATTTCCGGTGAGTACTGGAAGGTCCACTGGGTGTCTGGTTGCTTGGCGGCCAGCTGTTTGATCAGCTTGGCGGCGTTGACGGCAATATCGGTCACGCCCTGCTTGTCCTGCTTGAAGACGATGCGGCGGAAGCTCGGTGCGGTCGCATTGTAGACATGAATGATGACCTTCTTGGCACCTCGAACGGACTCAAAGGTGCGTTCGATCAAATCGGCGCGGGCCTGGGTCAGCACCTGAATGGTGACGTCTTCCGGGATATGGCCATCCTCAATCAGCGTGCGCACGAAGTCGAAATCGGTCTGCGAGGCAGATGGGAAGGCAACTTCGATCTGCTTCAGCCCTACAGCGACCAGCGTCTTGAAGAACCGCAGCTTGCGCGCCGGATCCATCGGCTCGATCAGTGACTGGTTACCATCACGCAGGTCGGAGCTGCACCAGACCGGTACTTCGGTAATGGTGCGGCTGGGCCACTGGCGGTCGGGCAGGTTGATCGGCTGGAACGCGCGGTACTTGCTGGACGGGTCTTTGAGCATGCTCATGGTCTGGGTTTCCCTGGGCTGGCCGGCCTCTTGTGAAGGCCTGAGGCAATGGCAGATAAGAGTTGGTTGCAGTAGAAGGTAATGTCTGAGGTTTTGAGTTGCAACAAGTTGAAAAAAATTGGCAGGAATCACCTTTTGGTGAATAAATGTTGGTTCTTATTGTCGCTGTGGCGCGAATTCTGCCGGATCTTTGCGCGCCCGTTTTCCGGGCGGGCTCAAGGCTGGTAGGTGCCAATGAAAATCGTCGGATCAACCCGGTTGCCATTCAGGCTGACATTCCAGTGCAGGTGCGGGCCGGTAGCGCGGCCGGTAGAACCCACCTTGCCGAGAACGCCGCCGCGGGGGATTTCCTGACCCACGGCCACGTCAATGGCTGACAGGTGGCAGAACATGCTGATCAGCCCCTGGCCGTGGTCAACGAAGACGGTTTTGCCGTTGAAGAAGTAGTCACCCACCAGAATGACCTGGCCGGCAGCGGGCGCCTTTATCGGCGTGCCGGTGCCGGCGGCGAAGTCGAGGCCGGAGTGCGGATTGCGTTCCTCGCCATTGAAGAACCTGCGTACACCGAAGGGGCTGGACTGGCGGCCAGGCACCGGACGGTCGAACAGCAGGTTGCTGGGCTGGCGCGGGCTGAAATGCGCGTAGGCATCGGTCTGCTCTTTCAGCTCACGCTCAATACGTGCCAGTTGCGCCGGATCCGGATTGACCTGACTGCGGTTCTTCAGGGTGATGTGCTGCTGGGTGTACTCGCGTGAGCCGACATTGAATGCCAGCTGGCGACCGTCCGCCAGATCGATTTGCTGCTGGCCGGCCGGTACATCCAGGCCCAGCCCGACGATGGCGATCCAGCGCTGGCCATCTTCGCGGATGGTCAGCAGCGGTTTGCCCTGAAAGGTTGCCCGCGGCGCCTCGGCTTGCTCGGGCAGCACCACTACGGCAACGCCGCCGGGCACCGGTTTGTTGAGCAGCCGGGTAATAAAACCATCGGCCAGCGCGGGCAGGCTGAAGGCGGTGAGAAGCAGTACCGCCAGCGGGCGGCGCAATCGATTACCGAGCATGGATCAGTCCAGCAGCGAGAGGGTATGGGGTTCGTCTTTTACGACTTCCACCGCGAGTGTACCGTCGTGCAGGCGGGCAGTCAGGCGCTGGCCCGGGCGGGTGTCGCCAGCACTGCGCACCGCCTTGCCCTGCTGATCCAGCAGGATGCTATAGCCGCGCCCCAGGGTGGCCAGCGGGCTGACCAGATGCAGCGCCTGCACCTGTTGCTGCAGGCGGGTCTGCTGTTGCTTCAATTGCTGTTGCATGGCGCGCGGCAGGCGCTGGTCGAGCTGTTGCCACTGTTCATGCAGGCGCTGCAGGCGACGGCCCGGATGCTGGGTATTCAGCCGTGTCTGCAGGTGCTGCAGGCGATCTCTGCGCTGGCGCAGGCGGTTGTCGAGCGCACGGCGCAGGCGCATTTCCAGTTCGTCCAGTCGCTGAGCCTGCTGGGCCAGGCGTTCGCCGGGATGGCGCAGGCGCCGGCGCAGGCCATCGAGTTGCAGGCGTGCGCGGCTCAGGCGCTCGCTCAGGCGCTGCTGCAGGCGGCGCTGCAGTTGCTCGACCTGACGCAGCAGAGCCAGCCGATCCGGGCTGAGCAACTCGGCCGCGGCCGACGGAGTCGGGGCGCGCACATCGGCCACAAAGTCGCTGATGGAGAAATCGGTTTCGTGGCCGACCGCGCTGATGGTCGGCGTTTGGCAGGCGGCGAGGGCGCGCGCGACACTTTCCTCGTTGAACGGCCAGAGATCCTCCAGCGAGCCGCCGCCGCGGCTGAGGATAATGGCGTCGAAGCCGGCACGGTCAGCCCGCTCCAGCGCCTTGACCAGCTGCGGTGCCGCCTCACGGCCCTGCACCGCAGCGGGCACAATCACCAGCTCGATGAACGGTGCCCGGCGGCCGAAGACGCTGATGATGTCGCGTACTGCGGCGCCGCTCGGTGAGGTAATGACCCCGATCCGGGTCGGATGGGCGGGCAGGGGGCGTTTGTGCTCGCTGTCGAACAGGCCCTCGGCCTGCAGCTTGGCCTTGAGTGCGTCGAAAGCCTGGCGCAGCGCGCCGTCACCGGCCGCCTCGACACTGTCGACGATCAACTGATAGTCACCGCGACCTTCATACAGGCTGACCCGGCCGCGGGCACGGATCTGCTGCCCGTCGCGCATCGCGAGTCGCACCCGGGCGGCATTTTGGCGGAACAGGGCACAGCGAATCTGCGCGCGGTCATCCTTCAGGGTGAAGTACATGTGTCCGGAGCTGGGGCGCGACAGGTTGGACAGCTCGCCCTCGACCCAGATACGCGGGAAGACGTCTTCCAGCAGCTGTCTGGCGCGGGCGTTGAGTTGGCTGACGCTGAGCACATCCGGCTCGGCGGTCAGCTTCTGAAACAGGTGGTCGTCGTTCATGGGCGCATTCTAGCAGGCTGGCGACAAATTCAGGTGCATTGAAATGGCGTGTTCACGACCGCCCGGGCAGCGTGCAGCAGCTGATATCTGTGGTGATTTAGCATGCCGAATCCAATTGAGTGTGACCGGGGTGATAGGTATAATGGCGCGCTTCCATTTTTCCCGCTCGGGAGCCTGCTATGCTGCGTATTCGCCAAGAAGCACTTACCTTTGATGACGTTCTCCTGGTGCCCGGATACTCCGAGGTCCTGCCCAAGGACGTGAGTCTCAAGACCCGTCTGACCCGTCGTATCGAACTGAACATCCCGCTGCTGTCTGCTGCGATGGATACCGTCACCGAAGCCCGTCTGGCGATTGCCATGGCGCAGGAAGGTGGCATGGGCATCATCCACAAGAACATGACCGTCGAGCAGCAGGCCGCCGAAGTCCGCAAGGTCAAGAAATTCGAATCCGGTGTGGTCCGTGACCCGATCACCATCGACGCCAGCGCTACCGTTGCCGAATTGATCGAACTGACTCACCAGAACAACATCTCCGGTGTGCCGGTGCTGTCCAACGGTGATCTGGTCGGTATCGTGACTGCCCGCGATATTCGCTTTGAAACCCGCATGAATGCGCTGGTCAGCGACGTAATGACACCCAAGGACAAACTGGTCACCGTCAAGGAAGGTGTCGCCGCTTCCGAAGTGCGTCAGCTGCTGCACATTCATCGCATCGAGAAAGTGCTGATCGTTGACGACGCCTTCCGCCTGCAGGGCATGATGACCGTCAAGGACATCGAAAAGGCCCGTGCCTACCCGAACGCTGCCAAGGACGATCAGGGTCGCCTGCTGGTTGGCGCCGCTGTTGGTACTGGCCCGGAAACGCCGGCTCGCGTTGAAGCGCTGGCGGCTGCCGGTGTTGATGTGATCATCGTTGATACCGCACACGGCCACTCCAAGGGCGTGATCGACCGCGTCAGCTGGGTCAAGCAGAACTTCCCGGACATTCAGGTGATCGGCGGCAACATCGCCACTGGCGCTGCCGCCAAGGCGCTGGCTGAGGCCGGCGCAGATGCCGTCAAGGTGGGCATTGGCCCGGGCTCCATCTGTACTACCCGTATCGTTGCCGGCGTTGGCGTACCGCAAATTTCTGCCATTGCCGACGTGGCTGCCGCACTGGAAGGCACCGGCGTGCCGCTGATCGCGGACGGCGGTATTCGTTTCTCCGGTGATCTGGCCAAGGCTATCGCTGCTGGCGCGTCCGTTGTGATGATGGGTTCCATGTTCGCCGGTACCGAAGAAGCGCCGGGCGAAGTCGAGCTGTTCCAGGGCCGTTCCTACAAGGCCTACCGCGGCATGGGCTCGCTGGGTGCGATGGCCAACGCTGGCGGTGGTTCCGCAGACCGTTACTTCCAGGATTCCGCGGCCGGTGCCGAGAAACTGGTGCCTGAAGGCATTGAAGGCCGCGTACCCTACAAGGGCGCGCTGTCTGCCATCATCCATCAATTGATGGGCGGCCTGCGTGCTTCCATGGGATATACCGGCTCCAGCTCCATCGAGCAGATGCGCACCCAGCCCGAGTTTGTTCGCATCACCGGCGCAGGCATGAGTGAGTCGCACGTACATGACGTGCAGATCACCAAGGAAGCGCCGAACTATCGGGTAGGTTGAGCGCAGCTCAACCCGCCAGCGGCAAGCTGAAAGCCTCAA
This sequence comes from Halopseudomonas sp. L-58, assembly GCF_056859475.1. Lineage (NCBI taxonomy): Bacteria > Pseudomonadati > Pseudomonadota > Gammaproteobacteria > Pseudomonadales > Pseudomonadaceae > Halopseudomonas > Halopseudomonas sp. L-58. Next base: position 2,210 of record NZ_JBSXON010000027.1, on the reverse strand, counting down.
GCTGCAAGCAGTACGGCGTGTACTTGTAGCTTGCGGCTTGGCGCTTGTAGCTTACTTTTTCTGAGGAAATTCCATGTCCCTGCATGATATTCACGCTCACCGCATCCTGATTCTGGACTTCGGTTCCCAGTACACCCAACTCATTGCCCGTCGGGTGCGCGAGATCGGCGTTTACTGCGAGATCCATCCCTGGGACATGAGCGCCGAGGACATCAACGCCTTTGCGCCGCGTGGCATCATCCTGGCCGGTGGCCCGGAGTCGGTGCACGCCGCTGACAGCCCGCGCGCCCCGCAGGCGGTATTTGATCTGAACGTACCGCTGTTCGGCATCTGCTACGGCATGCAGACCATGTCAGAGCAATTGGGTGGCAAGGTTGAAGGTTCCGACGTTCGCGAGTTTGGCTATGCCCGTGTCGATGTGGTCGGCAAGGGCCGTCTGCTGGACGGCATCGAAGATCACGTGGACGCCGACGGCGTGCTTGGTCTGGATGTGTGGATGAGTCACGGCGACAAGGTCACCTCGATTCCGGAAGGCTTCCACATCCTGGCCAGCACCCCGAGCTGCCCGATCGCGGCGATGGCTGATGACGAGCGCGGCTACTACGGCGTGCAGTTCCACCCGGAAGTGACGCATACCAAGCAGGGCGGCCGCATTCTGTCGCGCTTCGTGCTCGACATCTGCGGCTGTGAAGCGCTTTGGACGCCGGCCAACATCGTTGAAGATGCCATCGCCACCGTGCGTGCGCAGGTTGGCGACTCCAAGGTGCTGCTGGGCCTGTCCGGCGGTGTGGACTCCTCGGTGGTTGCCGCGCTGCTGCACAAGGCCATCGGCGACCAGCTGACCTGTGTCTTCGTCGACAACGGTCTGCTGCGTCACCAGGAAGGCGATCAGGTCATGGCCATGTTCGCCGAGAACATGGGCGTCAAGGTCATCCGTGTTGATGCCGAAGATCTGTTCCTCGGCCGTCTGGCCGGTGTCGCCGATCCGGAAGAGAAGCGCAAGATCATCGGCCGCACCTTCATCGAAGTGTTCGATACCGAAGCGACCAAGCTGCAGGACGTGAAGTTCCTCGCCCAAGGCACCATCTATCCGGACGTGATCGAGTCGGCTGGCGCCAAGACCGGCAAGGCCCACGTGATCAAGTCGCACCATAACGTCGGCGGTCTGCCTGACGACATGGCCTTTGAACTGGTCGAGCCGCTGCGCGAACTGTTCAAGGACGAGGTGCGCAAGATCGGTCTGGAACTCGGCCTGCCCTACGACATGGTCTACCGTCACCCGTTCCCGGGTCCGGGTTTGGGCGTGCGTATCCTCGGTGAAGTGAAGAAGGAGTATGCCGACCTGCTGCGTCTGGCGGATCACATCTTCATTCAGGAACTGCACAACTTCGACTGGTACCACAAGACCAGCCAGGCCTTCGTGGTATTCCAGCCGGTCAAGTCGGTTGGTGTGGTCGGTGATGGCCGTCGCTACGCCTGGGTGGTTGCCCTGCGTGCAGTTGAAACCATCGACTTCATGACCGCTCGTTGGGCGCACCTGCCTTACGAGCTGCTGGAGAAGGTCTCCAACCGCATCATCAACGAAATCGAAGGCATCTCCCGCGTTACCTACGACGTCTCGAGCAAGCCGCCGGCGACGATTGAGTGGGAGTAGCCGGCAACGACGGGCACTCTCTGGTAACCGTCTGTCAATGACAGGCGTTCATTCAACCCGGCGCCATTGCCGGGTTGTTTGTTTTTGGACTTTGATTAATTACCTGGAATTACCCGGTTTTTCTATTTGAACCTCAGTGCATCCACCAGCAAGCGAAACAGCGGGGATGATTGACGGCGACTCGGGTAATACAGGTAATAGCCGTCATAGGTGGTAAACCAGTCATTCAACAGACTGACCGGTTTTCCGCTGTGCAGTTCTTCTCTCACCATTGCGGTCGGCGCCCACGCTGGAAAAATGCCCCTGTTACAGAACGTTCAGGAGAGTTTTTGGAACCGGGTGTCAGCCGCTCGAAACCGGAGTAGCCGACAAATTCCGCAATATGCCGCATTGCTCGACTGTCCGACGGTTTGAACGAGGGTGTGCAGAATTCTGTGTAACCGGGGATGGGGTTACTACTGTGGCAGCCTGCCTTCGTAGCTGATCGTAAAGCGTGTCAGTGCCGCTTTCCAGTCACGGATCGGCATCGTCCATTTCTTGCTGATGTTGCGTAGCG
>NZ_JBSXON010000026.1:0-9924 GCF_056859475.1 Halopseudomonas sp. L-58 | reverse complement strand
ACATACCTAGACCTAGAAATGCACATCCTTACCCTGAGGATCGCTTCGCGTCACATACCCGAGGCAGGAGCCGTATGCGGTAGTTCCGCACGTACGGATCTGTGCGGGGGGCGGCAGGTAACTGCCGTCCCTACCGCGACCACTGCGCTCAGCAAGAGCAATATCACATCGGAGAGGCGATGCGTCTTGGTTGTTTCTACTACCGCTTGGAGCTTGCTCAAGTGGATGCGGTTGAGGCGGTGGGGAAAATTGATCTTGAGGGCGCGAAGCGCTTTAAAAGCTGAATGGCACCGTCAGGGGCCGATGTACTTGCCTCTTAGGGTCATGCGATCAAAGCTGTAAACATGGGCATGAGGGCTTTCAATGCATCGCCCGACCAGTGGTAATACGTGGTCTGGCTTGCCCTGCCTTAGCTCAATATTACTGCCGCATAGGGGACAGTCGGCGCTGAATCTGACTAAGCGTGTCCACCGGGAGCGCTCGTGTCGGAACATTTCTATCTCGCAGCTATCTTCGAAAATAGCTGCTACGCCAAGAGGTGCTTTGACGACACACTCATCAATTACTTTGAACCATGGCGCCAACGATTGCTTCCAAATAAAAAGGAAGCCAATTACAGCGATTAATAGGTGAATCAGGCTTCCCATGTTTATCGATTCGTCCTGTAATACGAGGCTCAGAATGACTAGGCTGAGCATCGCAATCCAAGTAAGGCTTGCCAGCATGATTGAGGTTAGAAATGCTGTGCCCACGACGCTACGATTTTTAATCTCCCCTTTCTTGAAGAAAAAACGTGCCGTTATAGATGGCTTAATCGAGCCTGGGACGGATCTCCGGTAAGTGACTTCATCAGACTGTACTCCTCTACCAGACTGGTTCTCGGCTTCTTCTGGTGCGAGCTCAAGCCAATAGAGGCTGACATTGCCTCTTCCCCCTCCCGGAGAGTACCCAAATCTAAGGCGCCTCGCCTCTGAGGTTTGGGTTAGATTCAGTGCTTTTTGCAAGACTGAGATGTTAGGCATCCACTTCTGAGGATCCATCTCCCGCTCGGCGGCGGTACCGCAGCAATGCAGGAGGGTCGCCGCCTCAAAGGTAAGTTTTTCATAGACATCGTCACGCTGAAGGCATGCGTCAACTATGTACGAGATGATCTCGTAGGATCGTCCCCGCGTAGGTTTGGCCTCTAGGTTTGATTTCAGCTGCTGTAGAGCATCGATCATGCATTTCCCTATGCTTTTGATTAATAAGAATATTTAACCACAAAAACCAGAAGATGCGGGTTAGTGGAGGTTTTTTCTATTTGAGATTTTCAGTCTTGGGGCTTCTTAACTCCAGAGGGAATTCTCATGAGCATGACCATAGCTGAAGATTTTAAAGGGCATGTAGTTGCGGTCGGCGAAGTAGTAAGCGGTTTAGGGTGCAACTGCCGATGCCTCGAGTGTGGTGAAACACTCATCGCGCGCAAGGGTCAGCAGAGAATGCATCACTTCTCACACGCATCTTCAAAAAGACCATGTCGAATCAGTCTAGAAAGCTTTGTGCATAAATACGCAAAGCAGCTAGTGAAGGAAAGTCTAGGCCTGCAATTACCACTGATGCCAGGTCACCATTCTGATGCTGCTGATAGCAGTGCTTGGTGGGATTTCGTGTCTGTTGAGCAAGAGGTTTGGATGGGCGACTTCAGGCCTGATCTGGTAGCGGAGCTGCCTGATGGGCCGCTGGTTGTGGAGTTTGCTTGTACGTCTTTTGTTGATGACGAAAAGCAAAAAAAGATTACAGAAAAAGGTCTGCGCGCTATCGAGGTGAACCTCAGCGGGTTAGTTGTAGCTCCGACCATTGAAGGCCTGTTAGAGCTCAAGCGGTTGATATTGCATGATCCGTCTTTGAAGGTCTGGCTTCATCCGCGTGAGGAGTTAGTGGCAGAGGATGCGGGTAACGACGAAGTGATCGAGAGCGACGTGAACTGCACTGCAGTATTGCCTCTTGCAGTGCGCTATACGATTCAGGGCTTGTGGGTAGACGTTCGAGTTCTGCCGTTTGGTGAGGTTGTTGTTCGCTCGGTTTCATATAGTCCGGTGATCGTTGATCTTCTCAGGCAGCTAGCGAGACGCTATGGCGGGAGCTATATCAAGCAATATAGAAATTGGCGATTTGCTAGCTGGACACACGCAGTGCTTCTGAATGAGCTAGAAGCTCTGGCTGGAGGTTAGGCTCTCCCAGCAAGCTCTTTCTTGAGGCTTGGGTCGGCCTTACTAGAGTAGGTATGAACTTATGAAGTTGTATATGCGGAAGTCATAAGGTGGTGTTAATTCGCTTAAATTGACAAGTCGTCAATTCTTCTGATAGATTTTTAGCATTGAGCTTGTAGTCAAGTTGTGTGGTTAGTTAACTTTTCCCGAAACTGGGTCTTTGTAGATTAACTTTGGCCGGTGGTGAAAATAACTTTCCTCGTTCTGTCGTGTATAACTGATCTTTTGGTTGCGTAAAGGACGAGTAACTTTGAACGCCTACATCAGGTGTAGAAGTTTCGATCTGATCTGACACTCGTCTTGAAAAAGACGGGGTTACCGAGTTTGATGGTTGTGCGACCAATCATCTCACTCATAGGGAGTAACCCCGCATGAATGTTTTAAATCAACCGATCGTCAAACACAAGCTGGGCCTGCTGAACCTCGCCGAGGAACTGGGCAACGTATCCCAAGCCTGCAAGATCATGGGTGTTTCACGAGACACCTTCTATCGCTACCAGGAGGCCAAGGCCAGCGGTGGCGTAGAGGCGCTGCTACAGAAGGATCGCAAGCGACCCAACTTCAAGAACCGTGTGGACGAAGTCATTGAGCAGGCCGTGTTGGCGTACGCTGTCGAACAGCCTGCTCATGGGCAGGTTCGCGTCAGCAATGAGCTGCGCAAACGCGGCACCTTTGTCAGTCCGTCTGGCGTACGTTCGATCTGGCTGCGCAACGCGCTGGCCAACTTCAAGCAGCGGCTTCGTGCACTGGAAAAACATGTTGCCGAAACAGGCGCGGTGCTGACGGAAGCGCAAGTCGTCGCCTTGGAGAAGAAGCGGGATGACGACATCGCCTGCGGTGAGATCGAAACGGCTCATCCAGGCTATCTGGGCTCCCAGGACACGTTCTATGTCGGCACCATGAAAGGTGTTGGGCGGATATATCAGCAGACCTTCGTGGATACCTACAGCAAGGTGGCGTTCGCCAAGCTATATAGCACTAAGACGCCGATTACCGCTGCGGATCTGCTGAATGATCAGGTGCTGCCGTTCTTTGCCGCCGAAGAGGTGGAGATGCTCCGAATTCTTACCGACCGAGGAACGGAGTATTGCGGCAAACTGGAGCAACATGATTACCAGCTTTATCTGGCCATGAACGATATTGAACATACCCGCACGAAGGCAGCCTCACCCCAGACCAATGGGATCTGCGAGCGCTTCCATAAGACCATTTTGCAGGAGTTCTATCAGGTTACTTTCCGCAAGAAGATCTATCAGAGCATGGAGGGGCTTCAGGCCGACCTTGACGAATGGCTTGTCCACTACAATCATGAGCGAACCCATCAGGGGAAAATGTGCTGCGGACGGACGCCAATGGACACCTTCGCTGATGGAAAGAAAATCTGGCAGGAAAAATTGATAGGCTGAATTTGACCTGACAGTCGCAGCCAGAAAACCCGGTAACTGTCAGATCAAGTCTGAACTTCTACACATCAGGCGATAAAAAACCCCTTTGATCGTAGGGTCAAAGGGGTTTTTAGTGTCTGGCGATCAACGAAAGTCGTCGGTCAGATCCGAATCGGAAAACTCGTTACCCGGCGTCGCCGGCTTGAATGAAAGCTCCGCTTCTGGCTCTGGTTGCTGTGGCATGCCCAGTGGCGATTCGCTGCGGGTATCGCTGAACTTGGACTTCAGCTTCAGATCCGTTGGCGAATCAGCGTAGCGCAGCGCCATCTCCATGGTGATCTTGCCGTCGGTCAGCAGGTCGTACAGGTGCTGATCAAAGCTTTGCAGGCCGGGCTCCTGGCCGCGGTTCATCGAGTCCTTGATCTCGGACAGTTCGTCGCGGGCAATCAGGTTACGGATGTAGGGCGTGCGCAGCAGTACCTCGACGGCGGCCACACGCTTCTGATGCACCGCAGGCACCAGCCGCTGGGCAATAATGCCGGCCAGATTCATCGAGATATCACTGAGCGTCTGTTTGCGCTCGCCTTCCGGGAACAGGTTGACCATGCGCTCGATGGCCTGGACGCTGTTGGTGGCGTGCAGGGTGGCTACCACCAGGTGACCGGTCTCGCTGTAGTGCAGCGCGTGCTGCATGGTCGCCTTGTCGCGTATCTCGCCGATCATGATGACGTCAGGCGATTCGCGCAGAACATTGCGCAGCGCATGTTCGAAGCTCTGGGTATCCAGCCCGACTTCACGCTGATCGATGATCGATTTCTTGTGCCTGTGCAGAAACTCGATCGGGTCTTCAATGCAGACAATGTGCCCTGCCCGATTGGTATTACGGTAATCCAGCATGGAGGCGAGGGTTGTCGACTTGCCTGAACCGGTGGCGCCGACCACCAGCACCAGGCCGCGATCCTTGAGTGCCAGTCGTTCCAGCTGCTGCGGCAGGCCAAGGTCAGCGAAGGCAGGAATCTTGTTGCTGATATGGCGCACGACCATACCCACTTCACTGCGCTGGTAGAACACGTTGATACGGAAGCGGCCCAGGTTGGGCAGGCCGACCGCCAGGTTCATCTCCTGCTCGCGTTCGAACTCCTCGATCTGCTTTTCGTTCATCACCTGCCAGGCCAGTTCCCTGACGGCACCGGCTGCCAGCGGCTGATTGCCAAAGGCGAAGAAGTCACCCTCACGCTTTAGGGTCACGGGCGCACCAACGCTGAAAAACAGGTCGGAGCCGCCCTTTTCGGCCAGGGCGCGGAGGTAGCGGTTAATATCCATATCAAGACACCGGTCGAGCAGTTGATGAAATCGCGGTACGCCGCGTCAGAACACCCATTATGGACCAGTCGGCCTCAGGCGTCTTTCAGGCCCTGCAACTGCTGGTTGATCCAGCTTTCAGCCTGTTTGTTGGCGGCGACGATGGAGCGCGGATCGGCACCGGCCGGATAGATCGCGGGCCCGATCATCACCTTGACGATACCGGGCTTCTTGGCCCAGCCCTGACGCGGCCAGAATTCGCCGGCATTGTGCGCAACGGGAATAATGGGGGCGTTATTGGCACAGGCCAGCGCAGCGCCACCACGGGAGAATTTGACCGTCTCTCCGGGGGCGATGCGGGTACCTTCCGGGAATACCAGAATCCACATGCCGTCCTTCAGGCGTTCACCGCCAGTGCGTGTCAGCTGCTGCAGCGAGTCGCGCGCCTTGCTGCGGTCAATCGCAATGGGTTTGGCCAGCGCAAAGGCCCAGCCAAAGAAGGGGACATACAGCAGCTCGCGCTTGATCAACTGGGTTTGCGGACGGAATACACGTGGCAGAAAGAAGGTTTCCCAGGTGCTCTGGTGGTTGGCGAGGATCACCCCCGGCTGATCCGGAATGTTCTCCAGACCGGATATCTCGTAGCGGATGCCGACGATGTTCTTCGCCAGCCACACAGCGATAGCGGACCACCACTCGATGATGACCTTGATCCGCCAGCGAACGCTCAGAAACAGCGCGAGTGGGGTGACCAGAATGCACCAGACGGCAGCGCTGGCCGACAGCAACAGGTAGAACAGAACGACGCGAAGGCGCATCAGCAGAGACATGGTTCAAGCTTCCAGGAGGTGGTCGACAACAGCTGCCAGATCATCGAATACCCGCGTACCGGCGGGCAGTGTCTTGTGCTCGGTATTCGCACCCTTGCCGGTACGTACCAGATAGGGCGTACAACCGACGGCGCAGCCGGCCTCGAGGTCACGCAGGCTGTCGCCCACGGTGGGAACGCCATCGAGCGGCTGGCCAAGGTCATCGGCAATCTGCCTGAACAGCCCTGGCAGCGGCTTGCGGCAATCGCAACCGGCATCAGGAGCGTGCGGACAGTAACGTATCAGATCCACCTTGCCGCCCTGCTCTGCTACCAGCTGGCGCAGCCGGTCATGCATGGCCTGCAGCGTGGCCTCGTCATAGTAGCCACGGCCGATACCGGACTGGTTGGTAGCCACTGCGACAGTCCAGCCGGCCTTGCTCAGGCGCGCAATGGCGTCGATGGAGCCGGGCAAGGGAATCCACTCGTCGAGGGATTTGATATAGGCGTCGGAGTCCTGATTGATGACCCCGTCGCGGTCGAGAATGATCAACTTCATAGCGACAAGCTCCAAGCGGCAAGCTACAAGTCAGCACGGGCGGCTTGCCGCTTGCAGCTTGTAGCTTGCAGCGGCGTCAGCCGAGCAGCGAAATATCCGCAACGCCGAGGAACAGACCGCGCAGACGTGCCAGCAGCGCGTAGCGGTTGGCCTTGACGGCGTCGTCCTCGGCGTTGACCAGTACCTGTTCGAAGAAGGCGTCCACCGGCGCGCGCAGGGCGGCCAGTTGCTCCAGCGTCGCGGTGTACTGCCGTTGGGATGCCAGCGGCGCTACCGCCTGCTCTGCAGCGGCGACGGCGTTCGCCAGCGCCTGCTCGGCGGCTTCCTGCAGCAGAGCAGTATTGATCTGCTCACTGACGCTGCCGTCAGCCTTGGACAGGATGTTGGACACTCGCTTGTTGGCGGCAGCCAGGGCCTCGGCCTCGGGCAGTCGGCGGAAGGCCTGAACGGCCTGTACACGCTGATCGAAGTCCAGCGGCGAAGTCGGGCTGACGGCGCGTACCGACTGGTAAACCTCAACGTCGATACCTTCATCCTCGTAGCGGGCGCGCAGGCGGTCGAAGATGAAGTCCTGCACCTGGGCAACCAGCGCCTCGCCGCTCAATCCGGCGGTGGTCGCCTGGGCAAAGCCCAGTTCCTGGTTGGTCTCGACGGCATGTTCCAGCGCACTGGCCAGATCCAGGTCCAGTTGCTTCTCGATCAGGATACGCAGGACGCCGAGGGCGGCACGGCGCAGGGCATACGGGTCCTTGGAGCCGGTCGGCAGCATGCCGATACCGAAGATGCAGACCAGGGTGTCGATCTTGTCTGCCAGCGCCACGGCGGCGCCGGTCAGGGTGCTTGGCAGTTCGGCGCCGGCACCGCGCGGCATGTACTGCTCGTTCAGTGCCAGCGCCACGTCGTCGGCTTCGCCGTCGTGCTTGGCGTAGTAGTAGCCGGCAATACCCTGCAGTTCCGGAAACTCGCCGACCATCTCGGTCGCCAGGTCGCACTTGGACAGCAGGCCCGCACGGGCAGCTCGCCCGGCGTCGCCGCCGATGCGCTCGGCAATAAAGCCGGCCAGCTCGGACACGCGTTTGGCCTTGTCGAATACACTGCCCAGATCGGCCTGGAATACCACGTTCGCCAGACGCTGGTTGCGGGTTTCCAGCGGCTGTTTCTGGTCCTGCTTGAAGAAGAACTCGGCGTCGGTCAGGCGCGGGCGCACCACCTTCTCGTTACCGGCGATGATCTGCGCCGGGTCCTTGCTCTCCAGGTTGGAGACGGTGATAAAGCGCGGCAGCAGCTTGCCGTTGGCATCCAGCAGGCAGAAGTACTTCTGGTTATCCTGCATGGTCGAGATCAGCGCTTCCTGCGGCACCTCAAGGAAGCGTTCCTCGAAGCTGCACACCAGCGGCACCGGCCATTCGACCAGCGCGGTGACTTCGTCCAGCAGGTCCGCCGGCACGATGGCGGTGCCCTGCTGCTCTGCAGCCAGCGTGTCGACGCGGCTCTTGATGATCTCGCGGCGCTCGGCGAAATCGGCGATCACGTGCGCGCTGCGCAGGGTCTCGGCATAAGCCGCCGGACTGGCGATGGTGACCTGATCCGGGTGGTGGAAGCGGTGGCCGCGGGACAGGTTACCGGCACGCTGCGAGAGAATCTCGCAGGGCACGACCTGATCACCCAGCAGCATGACCAGCCACTGGGTCGGGCGGACGAATTCGGTCTTGCGGGCACCCCAGCGCATGCGCTTGGGAATCGGCAGCGCGGCCAGTGCGGCGTCAACGATGCCGGGCAGCAGATCGGTGGCCGGCTGGCCCGGGATGTTCTGTACGAAGCGCAGCTTCGGACCACTCTGGTCGATCTCGGCCAGGCTGACACCGCACTTGCGGGCAAAGCCTTCGGCGGCTTTGGTCGGGTTGCCGTCGGCGTCAAACGCCGCCTGTACGGGCGGGCCATCGAGTTGGGTGGTGCGGTCGGGCTGCTGGGTTGCCAGCGCCTCGACCAGCACGGCCAGGCGGCGCGGCGCGGCGTAGTAGCGGGCCTTGGCGTAGCCCAGACCGGCGTCTTTCAGACCGCCTTCAACCCCGGCCAAGAAGGCTTCGGCCAGCTTCTTCAGGGCCTTGGGAGGCAGCTCTTCGGTGCCCAGTTCAACGAGAAAATCCTGCGCCTGCATTATTCGGCCTCCTTCAGCTTGGCCAGTACTTCATCACGCAATTCGGGGGTGGCCATCGGGAAGCCGAGGCGGGCGCGGGCCAGCAGATAGCTCTGGGCAATCGCGCGGGACAGGGTACGAACACGGAGAATGTAGCGCTGACGCTCGGTCACCGAGATGGCGCGGCGGGCGTCCAGCAGGTTGAAGGTGTGCGATGCCTTGATGACCATTTCGTAGGCCGGCAGCGGCAGCTCCAGTTCCATCAAACGATTGGCTTCACCTTCGTAGAAATCGAACAGCTCGAACAGCTTGTCGACGTTGGCGTGCTCGAAGTTGTAGGTGGACTGCTCCACCTCGTTCTGGTGGAACACGTCGCCGTAGCTGACCTTGCCGAACGGGCCGTCGGAGTAGACCAGGTCGTAGACCGAGTCGACGCCCTGCAGGTACATCGCCAGACGCTCCAGACCGTAGGTGATCTCACCGGTGACCGGATAGCACTCGACGCCACCGACCTGCTGGAAGTAGGTGAACTGGGTCACTTCCATGCCGTTCAGCCAGACTTCCCAGCCCAGACCCCAGGCGCCGAGGGTCGGCGATTCCCAGTTGTCTTCAACGAAGCGGATGTCGTGCACCAGCGGGTCGACGCCGATATGACGCAGCGAGTCCAGGTACAGCTCCTGGATGTTGTCCGGGTTCGGCTTGAGCACCACCTGGAACTGGTAGTAATGCTGCAGGCGGTTCGGGTTTTCACCGTAGCGGCCGTCAGCGGGGCGGCGGCTGGGCTGTACGTAGGCAGCGTTCCAGGTTTCCGGGCCGATGGCGCGCAGGAAGGTGGCTGTATGGAAGGTGCCGGCACCCATTTCCATGTCGTAGGGCTGCAGTACCGCACAACCCCGCTCTGCCCAGTAGCGTTGCAGGGCAAGGATCAGTCCTTGAAAGGTGTGGACGGCTGGATTGGTCTGAGTCACGTGTTTCACCAGGTCGGGCTGTGAAATTGAGAAAGACCGAAGTATACAGGATTGGAGCAGCACGCAGCTAAGACGGCCGTGCAGGGCTGTCAAGGCTCCGGAAGATTGACCTGGATCATTGGTCAGTATTTTGGCTAAGGATGGTCTGAAGTAGTTGTGTATTTCTGGCTGACTTCAGCCCCTGCCGATTTTAAAAGCGGCAAATCGATCAAAAACGCTCAGATGACCCGCTTATTTCTGTGTTTTTAGCCGTCGCCAGCACCTCGCGGCAGCCATTTTCCAGATTACAGGCGCACCTCTCCTGCATCCGCCAGTAAATGTCGGCGCGCCATCCACAGGTTCGACAGAGCGAACAGTGTCACCAGTTGCGCCGTGTTTTGGCCAAGCCGCGAAAGCGCACCTTGGTGTAACCGAACTGGCGCTTGATTACCCGGAACGGATGCTCGACCTTGGCGCGCACCTGAGCCTTGGCCTTTTCAATCTTGCGCTTGGCTTTGTACAGCACGCTGCGCTTAT
>NZ_JBSXON010000025.1:0-3422 GCF_056859475.1 Halopseudomonas sp. L-58 | reverse complement strand
TAGCGGTGCCGGTGGGTGCGTGGCGGTGGCACCAGCGCGGCGATGCGGTCGATCAGTTCCAGCGGTGTGAGGTGCAGCTCATCTGCCTTGGCACCACGCTTGTCACTGGTGGGCTCGCTGCGCTGTTTGGCACAGCGGTACACCAGTTTGCTTCCCTCTTTGCGTAGGCGCTCCATGGAAAACGGTGGACGCGCGCAATAGCGCAGCAGCCGCTCCAGCGCAGCGCGGTCGTGGGCTTCGATGCAGACACCGGCGTCCACCGAGAAGCCGCTGTGTTTGTAGCCCAGCATGTCTTTGGCGTCACAGTTCTCCAGCAGGCCCCGAGCAACGAAGGCGCGCAGGATGCGTTTTTGCAGTGTGGTCTGCACTGGGGCCACGGTAGCCGCATCGATGCCGGTGGCCGCGTGAAAGATGACACCCGGCGATGAGATTCGAGGGGTCGCATCAGCATCGCCCTCGCCCTCCACTTCCTCAAACACCCCGTCCACCACACAAACGTGGAAGTGGACGTGTTCATTGAGGCTGGAGCCGAATCGGTGAATGAAGGCGATGGCACCGATGTGCAGGCCTGCCTTGTCCATATGGGCCGCACCGGGGCTGTGGGTCTGCAGAGTTTGTGCGATCACCCGCAGAAAGATGCGCAGCACCATGCTCAGCACCGCTCCGTCGCGTTGCATGAAGTACCGCAACCTCTTGGGCACGGAGAGCACCCACTGGCGCACCGGCAGGCGGGGGAAAACGTGGTCGCTCAGGTGTGCCGCCGTCTCCACCATCCGCCGCGTGGTGCACGAGGGGCAGACTCCCCGGCCTTTGCAGGAGAAGGCTACAAAGTAGTCGTGCCCACAGTCGCCGCAGCGAGCGCGGGCAAAGCCATGGGCAAAGATGCCGCACTCAAGATACTTGGCAAACGCTTTGCGCACGAAGGGCTTGGGGGTGTGGTGGTCGCCCTGGCCGTCGAACTGACCCGCGCTGGCCAACTCTAGCCAGGTCTCGTAGTGCTCGGCTACCATTTGGTAGAGCAGCGTGCGTTCGGGGTGGCGTGGGTTGTAGAGCTTGGGCTTGGAAGTGGCTGACATGAATACTGTACAAATGCACAGTATTCTGCGGCGATTGTTTGGGTACGCAAAGCACAAGGCCCGAACCGTCGCCAGTTCGGGCCTTGTCAGGGTAGCTTGGCTGCGGACTTACTTGCGCGCAGGCGGCACATCCGTGCAGCTGCCATGCGCCACTTCCGCCGCCATGCCGATGCTCTCGCCCAGCGTCGGATGCGGGTGTTGGCCATCAGGCTCAACGCATCGGCCACAGCCTGCATTTCATCGACACGTTTGGCCTGCGCCGGGCTGATCCGGCCGGTATAAATGGCGCGCTTGAGGGCGTTAACAGCCTCGCCCCGATTGAGCACCCGGCGCAACTCGTTCCTGAAAGCGTCCTTGACAAAGTAGTCAGCCAAAAACGCCGTACGCAGCAACCGCCCCAATTGCACGCCAGCCTCATAGATTGGATCGCCCTGGGCGGCAGAACCGAACCGCGCAAGAGCTGCCACCGCACTGGCATGTCCGCTCATGACCGAGGCTGCCAGGTGCACCAGACTATCCCAATGCTTTTCGATCAAAGCGACGTCGACATTGGCTTCGCACACCGCAGCGATTTCTGCGGGCACTTTGGTGCCGCGTGGCACAAAGAGGTGGCGCTGTTTGAGTTCCTTCAACCGCGGGCAAAGATCAAAACCAAGCAAACGGGCACCCGTTTGGTGGTCTCCATGCTCATCATGTCAGAAGATGCCAAATCGGACCGCCCCCAGGTGGCGGCAATCGGGTGTCGCTGCATGAATTCCAGCACAGCCTGGCAGGCCTGGCTCAGACGCCGTTCGTCCCGCGCCCAGCGCATGGCCTGGCGAATGCTGGTGGCAGACAATTGCGGAATCATGCGCGCGCATTCGACCGCAGTCAGACTGGTGCCGTGGGCCATGATGCCGGCATAGACCATCAGCAGCTCGTCGGTAGCCCACGCATCCCCAAAAACGTTGTGTGCCAACCCTGCATCGTGAACCTCAAAAGTGGGAGGCCACCATACCCGTTTACAAAGCGAACAGGAAAGTCAATGAAATCAACGGTCTACCCAGACCACCCCCGCGCCAGTGCTAGCTTTGCGTACCGTCACTTATTGCACTGAAAACGAGGAGACCCCGAGCGAGGCGAAAAAAAACCGCCTCGGGGTGTCCGAGGCGGCAAGTCTGCATGCGGTTCAGGGAGGAAGAAACCGCGCCGGCGATCAGGGAGGAAAACCGCGCGGCCTGATGTGCAGCTCGGCCACTTTAGCCGGATTTTTCGACTTATCCGATGCGAGCGGCCCGCCGTGGGCGCTGCTCGATCTGCTGTTGCTTTTTCTCGACGTGCTTCTGCTCCTGGTGCTGCTGCTCGTCGCGCTGCACCTGGCTGATGGCCGCGCCGATCTGCCGCTTCACGCCCTCGATGCCCAGCTCGCTCTTGTGCGCCAAGTCGTTGAAGTCGGTGTGCTGCTTCATCGTGGACAGCGCCGCGATCTGCGCGCCGCTCAACATCGACGCCTTGAGCTTGGCCGCCTCGTCGCCGGCCAGCTCGACCTTGCCGGCGGCGGCGTCGGCAAGGCGCTGCTCGGCGCGCAGGTGGGTCTTGAAGCTGTCGGGCGTGATGGCGGGCAAGTCGCGCGGGTAGGTGTTCTCGGCCGGCGCGAAGATCGGGAAGATCGCCTTGCCGCCCACGGCCTGGGCGGCCGCCTCGGCCTTCTCCCGGCCGGGGTTGTTGCCGTGGGTCATGACCAGGTGCCGGTCGTCGTCGCCGGCGATGATGACCGGCTTGTCCGGGAACTTGGCGTGCAGCGCCTTCGCCACGGCCTCAAGGTTGCCGCTGTCGAAGGCGGCGACCGTGGCGTGGCCCACGGCCTCGGCCACCTGGGCCGCCGTGGCGTAGCCCTCCGAGATCACCAGCGCCGGCGCGGCCGCCAGGGCGTCCATGCCGCCGACCGGGTGGAAGCATCCTTCCTTCTTCGAGTCCTTGGCGAACCGCTTAGTGCCGTCCTCCTGGATGTATTGCATCGTCCATTGCTTGCCCTCTGCGTCGAAGGCCGGGATGTAGGTCTTCTGGCCTTCGCGGTCGGTCATCACGCCGGCCTGCGCCTGGATGCCTTTGGCTTGCAGGTAGGGCGTCGGCTGCTCGATGGGCACGAGGTCGGCCATCTGCCGACCGACGCGCTGCGCGGTGGCCTCCTGGGCCTTGTCCTGCTCGACGGCTCGCTGTGCCAGCTTCTCGGCCGCCTCGGCCTGGAGCTTGGCCTTCTCCTGGTCGCTCAAGGCGTAGCCCTTGCTCTTCCAGGTAATGTCCGTGCCGGTCTTGTTGTTGATGATCCGCCCGGCCGGGTGCCCGTCCAGGTGGCCCACGTAGAAG
>NZ_JBSXON010000024.1:0-10836 GCF_056859475.1 Halopseudomonas sp. L-58 | reverse complement strand
TTCTCGGCCGCCTCGGCCTGGAGCTTGGCCTTCTCCTGGTCGCTCAAGGCGTAGCCCTTGCTCTTCCAGGTAATGTCCGTGCCGGTCTTGTTGTTGATGATCCGCCCGGCCGGGTGCCCGTCCAGGTGGCCCACGTAGAAGGGGTCGCCTCAGAAAACGGAAAATAAAGCACGCTAAGCCCTTACTTACCCAGATGTTTGACTGTTCGTGGCACTTTCACCATGGCAATTGCAATTGCCCAACCCTTGCAAAATGCCGCACGCCTCTACAGATCGAGAGCCAGAACACTTCTCGCGCAAATCAACCAAGTGCCGTTTTAACTGCAACAGCGCGGACACACGCATTTCCACCTGTTGAATATGGGCCTCCAGCAGCGTGTTGACCTCCCGGTCGAAAAATCCCCCGGTGATTCGGTGTTCGCTGGCACGATCAACGAATCCGGCTCGTTCGAGTACCGCGTCACCGCCTTGGCCAACAACTCCACTTTGGCCCGGATCATTCACGCGGTAGAGGCTGCGCAAGGTAGTCGTGCGCCGACTCAGCGTTTTGTCGATCAGTTCGCCCGCTGGTACACCCCCGTTGTATTCGGCGTTGCCATCGCCGTCGCGTTGTTGCCGCCGCTGTTCATGGGTGCGGCATGGCTCGACTGGATCTACCGTGCATTGGTTCTGCTGGTGGTCGCCTGCCCGTGCGCACTGGTGATCTCTACACCGGTCAGCATCGTCAGCGGCCTGGCCGCCGCCGCTCGCCACGGCATTCTCATCAAAGGTGGCGTCTATCTGGAAGAAGGCCGCAAGCTGCGCTGGCTGGCTCTGGACAAGACCGGCACGATCACGCACGGCAAGCCCGCACAGACCGACTTTGTCACATGGGGCAATGCACTCGCCTCGGACAGCCGCAGCATCGCTGCCAGTCTGGCGGCCCGCTCAGACCATCCTGTATCCAAGGCGGTGGCACAGGCCGCGCAGACGGACGGGGTTGCCTTGCTCGACGTGGCCGAATTCAACGCGCTGCCCGGTCGGGGTGTGCAAGGCCAAATCAACGGTGCGACCTACCATCTGGGCAACCACCGGATGCTCGAAGAGCTGGGGCAGTGCACACCAGAGCTAGAGCAGCGCATCGCTGCGCTGGAAACCGCTGGCAAGACCGTCGTGATGTTGGTAGGCGCAAAGGCGGTACATGCCTTATTCGCCGTAGCGGACACCATCAAGGACAGCAGCAGGACCGCCATCGCCGAGCTGCACGCACTGGGCATCAACACCATGATGCTGACCGGCGACAACCCCAATACGGCACAGGCCATTGCCGCACAAGCCGGAATCGACCGTGCGCAAGGCAACCTACTCCCAGATGACAAATTGCGCGAAGTGGAGCAACTGGCCCGAAGCGGCAAGGTTGGCATGGTCGGTGATGGCATCAACGATGCCCCGGCCTTGGCGCGTGCGGACGTCGGCTTTGCAATGGGAGCGGCTGGCACAGATACCGCAATCGAGACCGCCGACGTGGCCCTGATGGACGACAACCTGCGCAAGATTCCGACCTTCGTGCGCCTGTCGCGTGCGACGGCGCAGGTGCTGATGCAAAACATTGTGCTGGCCCTTGGCATCAAGGCAGTATTTCTGGTACTGACCTTCACGGGTCAAGCGACCATGTGGATGGCGGTGTTTGCTGATATGGGGGCCAGCTTGCTCGTCGTTGGCAATGGCTTGAGGCTGTTGCGCAAATGAGCTGGAAATTCTTTCTCTACGACTGGGGTGGTCTGAACATCGCGTTGTTCCAAGCCATCAACATGAGCACACCTGCAGCGCTGGAACCGCTGGCATCGTTCTTCAACCTTGTGATAGGCAACTACTGGACTGCACCACTGATGCTCTTGGCGATGTGGGGATGGTCAAAGTCGGCACCTGACCCAACGCGGGCCGATGCCATCCGGTACAGACTCAGAGTCTTTAGCGTGGCCTTTGCGTTGGCATTTCTCGTCGCCACCATCTTGAAGCTATGGATCGACTTTCCACGCCCGCCTGCCGTTTTTGGCGACATGGTGCGCGTTATCGGGGGCATCGAACGACACTACAGCCTGCCCAGCGGGCATGCCACCTATTCCGCGCTGGTGGTCGGCGCGCTCTGGCCTTTGATAGGCCGTCGTGGCCGCATCGGCTTGGTGTTGTACGCCGCATTGGTCGGTTGGTCACGCATCGCAGCCGGAATGCACTTTCCTGCCGATGTGCTGGCGGGGTGGGTACTTGGATTGAGTTGCACGGCGCTCGCCGGGTGGCTGATGCCGCTGGCCGTCCCTGTGTGGCAATCGGCTCGCCGCACATCGACTTGGGTCTGGTTCGCAGTGGCCGCCAGTGCTGTCATGACCGATCAGCTCGCAAAGTTCGCCATCACCCGCACGTTTGCCTACGGTGAACAGGTCGAAGTCACGCCCTTCTTCAACTTCGTCCATGTCCTGAATCCCGGCGCGGCATTCAGCTTTCTGGCGAACGCTGGCGGCTGGCAACGTTACTTTTTCATCACGCTGGGCCTGGTCGTGTCTGCTTGGCTGGGACGCATGCTGTGCCAGCAATTGCCCCGTCTCGAAGCGATGGGATACAGCCTGATCCTCGGCGGTGCGCTGGGCAATGTCGCGGATCGTGTGCTGCGTGGACAGGTTGTTGATTTCCTTGACTTCCATTGGCGACTTGCGCACTGGCCCGCCTTCAACCTCGCTGATGTGGCGATAACTATCGGAGCGCTCTGCCTGTTCTTGACGGTTGTACCGAAAAGCAGTAAAGGCACAGAGGCCGAGGTGTCCGGTTAAGCTATACCCTAACCTGGCGTCAGATCATCCGGTGAGGAAACGTCAGAATAGAGCCACCTTTGTCATTTTCAGAAGACGACTGCACGGAATATCAGGAGTCGGCTGCACTGGTGGATTGCAGCGCGGTGTACAGGGCCGTCTTGCTCACCTTGAGCCGTGTAGCGGCCTCTCGGACATTAAGCCCGTTGGCGATGTGCTCCCGCGCTCGCTGCAACTTGTCGGCGGTGACAACCGGCTTTCGCCCGCCCTTCCTCCCACGAGCGGCGGCGGCAGTCAACCCGGCCTTGGTGCGCTCGCGGATCAAGTCGCGCTCGAACTGGCCCAGCGCGCCGAACACGTGGAAGATGAGCCGCCCGCCTGGCGTGGTGGTGTCGATGGCTTCCGTCAGAGAACGGAAGCCGACGCCTCGCGCTTCCAGCGCGCCTATCGTTTCGATTAGGTGCGGCATAGAGCGCCCGAGCCGATCCAGCCGCCAGACGGCCAGCACGTCGCCGTCGCGCAGGTAGGCCAGCGCATCAGCCAAGCCGGGGCGGTCGGCCTTGGCCCCGGAAGCCGTGTCCTCGAAAACGCGCTCGCAGCCTGCCTTGCGTAGCGCATCCGTCTGCAAGGCGGTGTCCTGTTCCGCCGTCGATACCCGCGCATAGCCGATCAGTGCCATTTGCCGCCTCTCTTGTCCGTCATTCCGTCCGCCTATCTTAATGTCCGACAACCCGTTGTGCAATAACTTTGCTGGACAGTGTCCGGCATGGCCGACTAATGATCGTTTGACGGACATTGACGGTAAGGCATTTTTGCATTACTATGTGAAGCATCAACCTTGATTGCGAGGGCAAACCACCATGACCACATTGACCGTTACCGCACGGGGACAAGTGACGTTTCGGAAGGACGTACTGCAACACCTCGGCATCAGGCCAGGCGACAAGATCGAGCTGGACTTGTTGCCAGACGGTCGGGGCGTGCTCAAGGCGGCACGGCCCGCAGGGACGATAGCCAGCTTTGTCGGCCTGCTCGCGGGCAAGACGCAGAAGGTTGCCACCATCGAAGAAATCAACGAGGCGGCGGCGCAAGGCTGGGCAGGTAAGCAATGAAGGTCGCAGTCGATACCAACGTCCTTGTGCGTGCGGTTGTGCGTGACGATCCCGCACAAGCGGACGTTGCCGCCGCAGTCTTGACCGACGCCGAGTTGATCGCGGTCGCGCTGCCGTGCCTATGCGAATTTGTTTGGGTGCTGCTGCGTGTCTACGGCTTCCAGCAAGCCGACGCGGCCAGCGCGATCCGGGCACTACTGGCCGCCGCGAATGTGGAAGTGAACCGGCCTGCCGTGGAGGCTGGCTTGCTGGTGCTCGACGCGGGCGGAGACTTTGCCGATGGCGTCATTGCCTACGAAGGCAACTGGCTTGGCGGGGAAACCTTCGTTTCCTTCGATAAGAAGGCGGTGGCACTTCTCACGGCGCAAGGGCAATCAACGCGCCTTTTGTGACGGACATGAGCATGAACGAATTCCGCCGACTGGCCGCGAAGATCGACCAACACATGCAGCAGCTTGCCGCCCAGGGTGTCAGCGAGGCCCATGCCATCATCAATCGCATGATGGGGTACGGGCCTGACCTGCACAGGATTTGGGTCGGCACATCCGATCAGCAGCTCATGGCGCTGTCCCGCGAGTTCCCAGGGTTCTACCGCTACGCCCGCATCATGGAAGAGGCATCCGAAGCCGAGCGCCGCAAGGCTTCGCGGCCCTATGACGGCATGGCCGAGTTCTCCGAACAGCACAAGCAAATGGGCGCGCAACTGCTGACCACGGCGGCCACGCTTGAGCGTGGCTACCAGGCGTTTCGTGCGAGCGGCAGTCTCCAAGACTTCCGGCCTCAGCTCGACGAGCTGGGCCGCCTGCATCGGCAATGGCTGTCCGACCTGGAAGCCTTCAAAGACTCGCTGCGCACGCAGGGCGCAGAACCCAAGGTGCTGGAATACGTGAACGAGGCTTTCGGCCGCCTGGCCGAGCGCATCAAGCAGCTTGCCGGTTGATCGCCGGAATTTTCGGCGGTTCCGGCTTTGTCGCGCCGTGCACAAGAGTTCTGAGCAATTCCGATCTCTCGCGGCGCTTCGTGCATAGAACTTCTGACCGTTCCCGGTCAGAAGTTCTATGCACACACGGCGGCCAGCCCAGTGAACTGGTGCAGTCGCCTTCTGAAAACGACAACCTTGCGGATTGTTTGACACAGGCCGTCAAAGGTCATAGATTTCTTCCTGACACATTTTCCTCAGGAGGATACCTTGCACGGTCAGCGCATCGGTTACGTCCGCGTCAGCAGCTTCGACCAGAACCCGGAGCGGCAACTGGAACAGGTTCCGGTGGACAAGTTGTTCACCGACAAGGCGTCGGGCAAGGACACACGGCGGCCCGAACTGGAACGGCTGCTCGCCTTCGTGCGCGAAGGAGACACGGTGGTGGTGCACAGCATGGATCGTCTGGCGCGCAACCTCGACGACCTGCGCCGCCTGGTGCAGAGCCTCACCCATCGCGGCGTGCGCATCGAATTCGTGAAGGAGCATTTAACCTTCACCGGCGAGGACTCACCGATGGCGAACCTGATGCTCTCGGTGATGGGCGCGTTCGCCGAGTTCGAGCGCGCCTTGATCCGCGAGCGTCAGCGCGAGGGTATTGCGCTTGCCAAGCAACGCGGTGCTTACCGTGGCAGGAAGAAATCCCTGCCGTCTGAGCGTATTGCCGAACTGCGCCAACGTGTCGAGGCTGGCGAACAAAAGACCAAGCTGGCACGTGAATTCGGAATCAGTCGCGAAACCCTGTATCAATACTTGAGAACGAATCAGTAAATATGCCACGTCGTTCAATCCTGTCCGCCGCCGAGCGGGAAAGCCTGCTGGTGTTGCCGGACTCCAAGGACGACCTGATTCGACATTACACATTAAGCGATACCGACCTCTCGATTATCCGACAGCGGCGCGGGCCAGCCAATCGGCTGGGCTTCGCGGTGCAGCTTTGCTACCTACGCTTTCCGGGCGTCATACTGGGCGTTGATGAACCGCCGTTCCCGCCCTTGCTGAAACTGGTCGCCGACCAGCTCAAGGTCAGCATCGAAAGCTGGGGCAAGTACGGACAGCGGGAGCAGACCCGGCGTGAGCACCTGATCGAGCTGCAAACCGTCTTCGGTTTCCGGCCCTTCACCATGAGCCACTACCGGCAGGCCGTCCACACGCTGACCGAGCTGGCCATGCAAACCGACAAGGGCATTGTGCTGGCAAGCGCCTTCATCGAGCACCTGCGGCGGCAGTCGGTCATTCTGCCTGCTCTCAACGCCGTCGAGCGGGCGAGCGCCGAGGCGATCACCCGCGCCAACCGGCGCATCTACGACGCCTTGGCCGAACCGCTATCGGACATGCATCGCCGTCGCCTCGACGATCTGCTCAAGCGCCGCGACAACGGCAAGACGACCTGGCTGGCCTGGCTGCGGCAATCCCCGGTCAAACCGAACTCGCGGCACATGCTGGAACACATCGAACGCCTCAAGGCGTGGCAGGCGCTCGACCTGCCCTCCGGCATCGAGCGGTCGGTGCACCAGAACCGGCTGCTCAAGATCGCCCGCGAGGGTGGCCAGATGACGCCAGCCGACCTGGCCAAGTTCGAGCCGCAGCGCCGCTACGCGACTCTGGTTGCGCTCACCATCGAAGGCATGGCGACCGTCACTGACGAAATCATCGACCCTTGAGGTCGGGGTAGGTCTGCTTGCATGTGGGGAAGTTGCTGCAACCCCACCAGAATTGCCCCTTCTTCTTGCTCGGCCGGCGCGACAAGCCGCTGCCGCAGGCCATGCACTTGTGAAGGGATGACACCGGCGCGGCTTCCTTGCCGCCGGCGATGGTCACGGCTCCGCTGTTGGCCTTCGCCACCTGGTCGCGGATGAACGTCTCTTGCTTCGTGATGAAGGCGTCCAGGGCGGCCGTGCCCTGCTCGACGCCTTTCAGCATCCGCTCGTAGAGCGCGGTCAGCACCGGGCTTTTCACAACCTCGGGCAGCGCGTCGATGACGCTGCGGCCGAGGGTCGTGCTGATGATCTGCTTGCCTTTGACGGCCAGGAACTCGCGCCGCTTCAACTCGGAAATGATCGACGCGCGGGTGGCCGACGTGCCGATGCCGTCGCCCTCGCGCAGCATCTTCTTGTGCTCGGCATCGCTGACGAACTTGTGGATGTTCTCCATCGCGCGGATCAGCGTGCCCTCGGTAAAGCGCGCTGGCGGCTTCGTCTTGGCGTCCTTGCGGGTGGCGTCCGTGCAGGTCACGGCGTCGCCCTGGGCCATCGACGGCAGGGCCTGCGTGCCGCTGTCGTCGTCCTCGTCCTTCTCGCCTTCCTCGTCGGCCTGGCTGTACACGTCACGCCAGCCGTTGCGCGTGACTACCTTGCCGCTCGCGGCGAAGTTCTCGCCCGCGATCTCGACGCCCACGGTGGTCTGCATGTACTCGTGCAGCGGGTAGAACTGCGCCAGGTAGGCGCGCACGATCAGGTCGTAGATGTTGCGCTCGCGCTCGCTGAGGGCGGCCTTGCTGCCCTTCTGCATGGTCGGCACGATGCCGTGGTGCGCGGTGATCTTCGAGTCGTCCCACGTCTTGGACTTGATACGCGGATCGGCACCATCGACCAGGCCGGCCAGTTCGGGGTTGACGTGCTTGATCGCCTCCAGCACGCGCGGCGCGTCGGCGTGCTGCGACTCCGGCAGGTAGGCGCAGTCGGTGCGCGGGTACGAGGTCAGCTTGTGCGTCTCGTAGAGCGCCTGGCAGGTGTTCAGCACGTCCTCGGCGCTGTAGCCGAACTTGGCCGAGGCCAGTGCCGTAATGTCGGACAGGGCGAAGGCCAGCGGCTGGTTCTGCTTCTTGGCCTCCTGTTTGTACGCGGCGATGGTGCCCGGCTGGCCCTTGACGGCGGCCACCAGGGCGTCGGCGACGGCGGTATCGACAAGGCGGCCTTCGCTGTCCAGGCCGGCTTGATCCTCCTGCGTGGTGTTTGTCACCGGCCACGCCAAGCCGGGCGATGCTGGCACCGACTGGCGTGCACTGGCTGACACCGCGCGCCAGGCCAAGTTGACGCTGGTGATCTACATGGGTGTCAGCGGTGCGCAGCGCATCCAGGACGAACTGCTGCACGGCTTGCCCGCCGACACACCGGTCGCCATCGTCCAGAACGCCAGCCTGCCGACGCAGCGCCACGCGGTCTGCACCCTGGAAACACTGAGCGCGACGATTGCCAGCGAACAACTGACCAGCCCCAGCGCCATCATCGTGGGCGATGTGGTGCGCGGCGTGACGACCAGCCAGCGCGCTCTTCAGAGCCTGTTCACGGGCACCTGAAAGGGCAGAGCCCCGCTCGGTCATTTCTTGGCAGGCTGTGCCGGTTTGCGCGCAGACTTTCAAGTTCATAGAATCCCCTGCGACAAGCGAGCCGCGCGGCATGCCAGCGGGCCTACTTCTGAACCCACAACACAAGGAATATGTATTTGTCCATGTGCATTTGCGGTGGTTGGGCCTTGGCCATGCCGTTTGAACGTAGCGTACCGGCTTACGCGAACGCGCCGCGTTTGGGGACACCGCGCACTGTATGTTGCAGGATCAGCGCTAAAAGCAGTGCCGCAGTTTCAAACACCAGTAGAAAGTTGGCCAGATCATTGGGCTGACCATCCAGGAGCAGGCTCGATACCCGCCCGGCAACCAGCCCGCCGAGAAATGCCGCGCAAAACCACAGCGCGTGGCGGGTGAGCGCTGGAAGCAGCGCACCAGCCAGCATCATGGCGCCGAAGCTGAAGTGCATGCCGCCGTAGATGGAGCGAATTTCGTTGGTCGCGGTAACGGTTGTTGGTGCGAGGTCGAGGGCGGCCATCGCCGCCTCCGGGTTTATCGTCGTGTTGATGCCAATTGCCATGAAAGCCAGTGCGTTAAGGATCAGGAAACCTTTGGCAATCGTCAGCATTTCGGTGAAACCTCTTCGTGTCGTTCTACGGTCCAGGTATGGATAGGTTCGTGGCCCTCGCGCTGCCACGCCGGGGGCTTCCATAAGTGCTTCAGGCGTTCGCCCAATGGGCCCGGCGCCATGACATCGCGAATCATGTCGACGAATTCATGCAGATTCAGTACGAACCAATTGTGGCTCTTGATCTGCCGCGGCGTACCGTAAACCACCTTTTCCTCTTCGGGTTCGTAGGTGCCGAACAGGTGGTCATACAGCATGATTACGCCGCCGTAGTTTTTGTCCACATATTGCACATTCCGGCCATGGTGTACGCGGTGATTGGAAGGCGTGTTGAACCACCATTCAACCCACGGGTGAAGTTTGGGTATGGATTCGGTGTGTACAAACCACTGGAAGGCCAGGTTGGCCCCGAGCAAACCCAACATGACTTCGGGCGTAAAACCCATCAACACCGCCGGTACATAAAATATCCAGGTGCCGACGATGCCATTCAGAATGCTCTGCCGTGCCGCCGTCGACATGTTCATGATCTCGCCGGTGTGGTGAGACACATGCTGGGTCCAGAACCAACGAACACGATGCGCGGTACGGTGATACCAGTAGTAACAGAGTTCCTGAACAAAAAATGCCAGCACGACCGTGCCGGCGTTCATCGGGATGGAGAAAAAGCGGTGATCCCAGACCACCGTGAACAATGCGGCGACAAATAGCACGTTCATCAACGCGCCAGACACGTAATAGCCCGCGCCTAGCGAAAAATTGGCGAATACTTCGCGCAGCCAGAACGGTTTGCCCGCCGTCAGGTTGGTGTTACCTGATTTGATGCAGGTGTAAAGCCATTCGATCAGGAATGCGCTGACGAATACCGGAATCATCGGGATCAGAATCATCTCGTTCAAGGTGGGCTCACGCCCGAAAAGCGCCGTCATGCCTGAAACGATCGGCGTAAACAGTGTGTCCATCAAAGATTCCTCACTCGGTTATTCTGCGAATGCGCGAAATTGTCGTTGAACCTGTGGCCAGGTTCTTGACTTCCGCGTATGGTTTTTTGACATCGTGTGCCAACCGGAGTCTTGATGGCGACAGGCGCCCAGGTCTTTGCCCGAACCACCAACCTCGTCAGACGGTTCATGGAAGCTGAGGGAATCCGCAGCACGGTCGTACGCCGCAAGCTGGATGAGGCCAGCCGCTTTGAGCGCATGCCGATCGAGCTGTGGTGGGCGCTACTGCAGGATCTGGCCGACGCCACGGATAGGAAATTCAACCGCATGAGGCCAAGTATGGCACGAGTTTTGGGCCTCGAAACACGTTCGGCCAAGGAAGGTTGAGCGCTCGCTTGCCGCTCAATGGCAAGAGCTTGGGAGGCAGTATGCATTTGGGCCTGGCGCGCGCGCAGCTGCTTCCCCGCAGCGATGGATACCGCCGCTTCACTGGGTCACCAATTGACGCGCTGGTCTACCTCGTCGGGTTGAGCTGCCAGATCCCAATCCGGCTCGCCTTGCGCACCATCATCCACCGGCGCGTCGCAGCCCTCCCACAGCGGTGGCCCGCGTGCCGGGGTGATGTGCGGGGGGGGCAGACTCCACCCCGATGTGGTTCAGGATGTGGCGGATTTCGGCGCTGTGGGTGATGAAGGCAATGATGCGCATCTGCCCACCGCACATGGGGCACAGCAGCGGAAATGCCTCGTAGATGCGGGCAATCAGCACCGCCCACAAGTAATGCGCCGCTCGCTTCGGGCGTGCTTCAGGTTCGGGTGTGGGTGTGGCCGCGTTGCCCGGCGCCGCCACCCCAGGTACGCCCGCGCCAGGTTGTGCAGTCTCCACCGTGGCTGGTTGCGACGCAGCAGGCTGAGCCAGCGCCGTTACCGCCGCTCTCAGCGGCGAGTTTGGTGCCAGCACACCAAAGTAGCGGTGCCGGTGGGTGCGTGGCGGTGGCACCAGCGCGGCGATGCGGTCGATCAGTTCCAGCGGTGTGAGGTGCAGCTCATCTGCCTTGGCACCACGCTTGTCACTGGTGGGCTCGCTGCGCTGTTTGGCACAGCGGTAC
>NZ_JBSXON010000023.1:0-5009 GCF_056859475.1 Halopseudomonas sp. L-58 | reverse complement strand
CAAGCCGGATGCTGATCTGGTCGTAAAGGCGCTCCACAGAGCCTACGAGAGGCGTGGGCGCCCAAGTGGTGTCTTGTTCCACAGGGATCAAGGTAGCCAATACAGCAGTCGCCATTTCCGCCAGAGGCTATGGCGATACCGGATCACCCAGAGCATGAGTCGTCCTGGAAACTGTTGGGATAATGCACCAATGGAGCGTCTGTTCCGTAGGCTGAAAACCGACTGGGTTCCGACGGTACGCTACATGACTGCTGCGTTGGCTGAGCAGGATATAGGTCGCTACTTAATGCAACGCTACAACTGGACAAGACCACATCAGCACAACGGCCTCGTGCCGCCGGCTGTTGTAGAAGAAAAACTTAAATCACTGTCCGGGAATTGTTGACCACTACACACCCTTGTCGGCGGCAACGCGCTGGCAACCGTCATGGCAGCGCCTATTGGCAGTTATTTAGGATCCATGCGGGATGACAGGGCGTATTTGTCCCGGCTCCAGGCTCTTGCGCACCATGGTGAGCTTTTCCTCAGTGCTCCAGGGCGACGCCGCTCCTATCCGAGGATTTCAATGTTTTTATCTTTGCTGGTAGTCATAAACAAAGTCGTTTGCCTATCCATTATGGTAAGGGAGAAACCGTGTCCTGTCTTTCAGGGGGCTCGTCCACCCCTTGACTTTTCCCCCCGGAATTCGGCACTTTCCGAAAAACGAAACGAAAATTTTTCCAATGATGAAGCAGGACGCTTATTCAAATCCTGACCGTCTTACGGACTGTACCATCGCAGGGTTTACACATTGAGGTGCGTTAGATGTGATACCTACATTCCCCCTCAGGAGTCGGCCTGGTCGGGCGCCGGGCTTTGTAAGTCATGCGCCAGCTGGAAGCTGCAGCAGGCTAAGGAGCTTCCCCAAAAGACCGCACCTAGCGTCCGTCCCCATCTAGAATCCCCCCCGGTAAATGAGGAGCGGCATGTCGCTCCTATAACCAAAAAGACCGTATCAGGCACACGCCGCTACCTAGACACCCCCCCGGTAAATGAAGCGAGGTATGCGGCTCCCAAAAATAGTAAGAGCCCAGCTACCTGCATAGGGTGCGGACTCTACCGCCCGGGCATAAATGCCGAAGGTATCTGCCCAAGTTGCATCAGATTCGGCAAAGGGATACCCCCGAACTCAAGCGCTCCTCCAGATCTCGTTCGCCGCGAAAGCCCGAATGCAGCTAAGCGCTATGAGGTCGAGGACGAACCCAAATGCCGCAAGTGTTCAGGTTTCGGATATTCCTCTAAGGCACCAGGGGATGGGCGCTGCGCAGCGTGTAGTGGCACGGGCCTTGATATAAGGCAACCTACCGCCGAAACTCAGGCCACTCCACCGCCCTTGCCGGAGAAGCTCGACAAGTCCACGGTTATCGAAGCAGCGCTTGAGGACAAACTCAATGTAGAGCAACTCCGCCGCGTTCTGGATAGCCTTAGCATGTACGATTTCACCGAGGAGGAGGTGAAGCTGCTGGACTATTGCTTAGACTGCAAAAGTAAGACACGGGCCTCGCCTTTACCTGAGGTGATTACCCGCAGTCCAGGAGATTGATGTCGGGTAGGGGCCACGCAGCCCCCTTTCCGTTAACGGCCTCACCAATACCCGAGCATTACTGCACGATCCGTTATCGACTTCGACGTCAAATTAACCTATGTCAAAACTGACGATAAGCGCAGCAGCCCTTACCTAGCCCGCATCACTTGCGAGGTAATTCAGGTCAACTTGACCAAGGCAACCAACTCGCAGGCGAAGCTGCGCCGCCTGAACATTGCAGTGGAGAGAGAGCTGTCAGCATATGTCACGGCGAAATTGCTGGTGGGTTAGCCTTGGATTGGAAAAGTTGTCACGTTGAAGCAGAAGTCATCTGAACACTCCAAAGTCATGGCAGCAGGTGCTCAGCATCACTCAAGAGCAGTTGCCGGCTGCCACAGCCATGAAACAGCGAATTAGAAGCAAACCATGCAAAGTCCTTTTTCCGGCCCATTCTTCAGCTATGTAATGTCACAGCCACCTCTGCAAAATGCGGAGCATATTCTGAGCGGATCGTCGGCGATGCTCTTTCAGAAAAACGGGAAGCTGTATCGGCTCACCACTGATGGGTGTGGGCACAACTTCCTTTCGCTCGAATCCTCTCTGGGTAGTTCGTCTGTCGTGCAGGTGATCGAATACTTCGGCCGGATTGCACCAAGCGACGAGTACTCGGATGCAGAGCACTACTGGCTGGCTGAGTCTGAATGGCTGCTCCCTGTTAACCCTGAAAGCAATCAAGGAAAAGTACTGCAACCAATCATCGCCGCTATTAGTGACGAGGATCTCGCTGAGCCAGAGGAGCGCGCTCCGGATACTCTGCGCCGCCAAACCAGACACTCGAGTAATATAAGGACCGAGA
The DNA here is from genome assembly GCF_056859475.1 of Halopseudomonas sp. L-58. Taxonomy (NCBI): domain Bacteria; kingdom Pseudomonadati; phylum Pseudomonadota; class Gammaproteobacteria; order Pseudomonadales; family Pseudomonadaceae; genus Halopseudomonas; species Halopseudomonas sp. L-58. The sequence goes on along the minus strand of NZ_JBSXON010000023.1, from coordinate 2,589 downwards.
ACACTCCCGCCGCGACGCAGCCTGTCGTGCTGCGACACTAAGCTAACGGACAATCCACTCCAGACAAGGACGCCATCTTGAGCGACTCTAAAACAACCCTGCAGCGGATCAAGGTGATGATCTCGCTAATTCCCAAAGAACCACATGACATTTCCACCAGAGAGCTGCTGACATCGCTGGCGAATGAAGGATTCAACGTAAGTCGACGCACCGTTCAGCGCGACCTGGACAAATCTTCAAACACCTTCCCAATTTACCAATCCGTTGAAGGGTACCAACCACGTTGGACACGCAAGAAGGACGCACCACTGGATACCGACGTCATGCGTCCCGCCACGGCACTCGCCCTGCATTTGGCGGAAAGTCATCTGAGAAAATTACTCCCGGGTACGGTAATACAGCGCCTCTCGGCCCAGTTCGAGATGGCACACCATCAGTTACTTAACGACAACGGCAACGTCTTCCACAGCTGGGCCAAAACCGTACGTGCGTTACCCAACGGCAAGGCCCTGTTGCCAGCAGATATCACCCCCGAGGTATGGGACGAGGTGTCGGATGCACTTCTGCGAGAACGCCAGCTACGCGTGATCTACCAGGCTCGCGGACACAGCCAACCACGCGAGCATGTGCTGCACCCCGCGGGGCTGGTTTCTCGCCATGCCATCAGCTACCTGATTGCCCGAACCCAGAAACACGAGAGGCCCGTGCAATTTGCGCTGCATCGAATTACCGAGGCGGAAGTACTGCCGGATCACGCTCACAAACTGGACGACTTCAATATCGACGAGTTTGTCAGCCGCCAACTGAACAGCGAGGCCGATATCAGCAGTGTCACACTGGAAGCTGACGTTGATCCAAACATTGCCTGGATTCTCAACGAAACGCCGCTCAGCAACGAGCAGTCGCTTACGCCTATAGAGGACACCCAGTGGTTGCGTCTGAAAGCGGTCGTTCCTAATGACAAGGAAACTCGCTGGTGGGTCTACTCACTTGGCGAGAACATCCGCGTGCGGGCACCCAGCGATTGGGCAGAAGAGGCTCAGGCCCGAGCTCGTCAGGTACTCCAGCTTTACGCCAACAACTAACACCGCGTCTCACCGATCGCACCGCTGCTGCGGTCAGCCATCGCAGCAGCAAGATTGACGCCTGAAGGTCCTGTCAGCGCAACAAGCGCCCCTCCAAAAATTTCTAACCAATGCGACATGACTTGTCGCCACCCGCATTCATAGTCCTCTCCAACAAGCACACGGAGGACAAACATGCCGTTTCCCCCACCCCCCATGACGTTCAGTTGCCCCAAATGCGGGTGGCGCAAACGCGTCCAGCCGGCAAGCGACGCACTGCGTCTGGACCTGGACTGGTTTGCCTGCTGCCCCCAATGCGGCAACGACGACATCCAGATGACCCAACACTCCAGGCCAACAGGGTTGCTTGGTTGGCTGACAGGGCGTCGCCGATGAAACACGCCCATGCCCGATATTTCACTGCAATGAACAAGGAAGAACAGTCTATGACCGACATCACAACGCATAACGCACCCACTTCGATCGAAGATGCCATCGACAGCGCCTTGAAAGGTTCCGGCAAGATCAATGTGATCATCGCCGGCAAGACCGGAGTAGGCAAAAGCACCCTGATCAACACCATCTTCCGAGGTGATCTGGCGAAGACAGGCTCTGGTCGCCCGGTGACGCAACGCACAGAGGAAATATCGAAAGCAGGTCATCCAGTCACCATCATCGACACCAAGGGCCTTGAGCTGAAGGATCACGACACGATCGCTGCAGAGCTGACTGACGTGATCGACACACGCTCCCATTCCCAGGATGAGAACCAGCACATTCACGTGGCATGGTTGTGTATTCATGAAGACGGGCGACGCGTCGAAGATGCAGAGATAGACCTTTGCCGCCTGTTCGCGGAAAAGAAAATCCCTGTCGTCGCAGTGATCACCAAATCCCGCTCCGATAACGGTTTCAATGAAGAAGTACGACAAACCCTCCCCACCGCAGCAGCAGTGGTATCCGTGCGCGCACTGGCTGAGGAGCTGGACGATGAGGGCGACAGCATCACGCTCAAACCCAAAGGCCTGGACAAGCTGATTCTGGAAACCGCGCGCCTGCTACCCGAAGCAAAAAAAAGAGCCTACGCCAACGCGCTTAGCTCCCGGCACCAGGCTGCAACGCGTCTGAAAATCGAGCAAGCTGAGAAAGAAGTCATCATCGCCGCGACCGCAGCCGGCGCAGTGGCTGCCGTTCCGATTCCGTTTTCCGATGCAGTTGGCCTAGTACCAATTCAGGTCGGGATGCTGGCCAAGATTGGCATCACCTTTGGCATGGAAATCAGCACCACTGCCCTTACCACACTGGTGACGTCCACCTTGGGTGCAGGTGCCGCTACTCTGATTGGTCGCACCCTGGTAACGGGCCTGTTGAAGATGATTCCCGGGCGGCGTCTGTCAATGTAGTTGGAACATGAGTCATGCTGCTTCTAGTTCACTATGCACATGGATAACGGTCGTTTCCTTCTCTGGATTCAGCCAAACGCTGCCTACGGGTTGCCAGTTTCGAGTATTGCCCGACCAGCGTG
>NZ_JBSXON010000022.1:0-15987 GCF_056859475.1 Halopseudomonas sp. L-58 | reverse complement strand
AAAATGGCTGCTGCGAGGTGCTCGCGGCGGCCAAAAACGGAGAACTGAGCGGGTTACCTGGTCGATTTTGATCGACGGCCCGCTTTCAAAAGCAGCAAGGGCTGAAGTCGACCGGAAATACAGGGTTACTTCAGACCTTCCTTAGGTAGCGGCCATTGCTGCGAGTGAACAACGCGCCAACTTCCGTTCGACAGACATTCACGGCGATCGCCAGGCAAAACAGCGGGAACGAGAGGCGTCCCAGAATGAACAGGTTATCCAGTGATGGCCATGCCAGACGCATGTGGTCGAGCACCATCGTGAGCAGGGCGATCCACTTGATGAGGTCCTGTCCGTTGTGTCGTTCAACCCGCGAAGGTGGTGATTCGTACGCGCTCAACTCAGGTTCTCCAGGATGAGAATCGCAAGGACCAGATACCGTCCGCCCTTGGCGAGCGTGACGATCAGGACGAACCGCCAGAGCGGCTCTTTCATCACGCCGGCGATCACGGTTAGCGGGTCTCCAATGATGGGTACCCAACTGAGCAGCAGCGACCAGTACCCGTAACGTTCATAGGAGGCTTTGGCTTTTTCGAAGGCCGCTTGCTTTACCGGAAACCAGCGCTTTTCGCGATAAGCCTCGATACCTCGTCCCAGCAGCCAGTTCACAACCGATCCGAGTACGTTGCCTGTGGTGGCCACCACCAGCAGGATGGCTGTGGAAAAACGCTCGGATATCAGCAGTCCGCCCAGCACTGCCTCCGATTGCATGGGCAGCAGGGTTGCCGCGCCGAATGCAGCCAGAAACAGGCCGAGGTAACCGCCGTACTCAAACATTCAACAACCGAGCACCGTGCCTACAGGTATTTGGTGATTTGCTTGAATTCGTCCAGTGCCGAACGGTCGCCCTTGCTCAGGGCTGTCACCGAGTCTTCCAGGCAATGGTCGATGTGGTCCTGGATCAGTGTCCGCTTCGCCTGGCACACGGCCTTTTCAACAGCATGGAGCTGCTGGGCGATGTCCACGCATTCACGTCCTTCATCGATCATGGTGATGATGCTGCGCAGGTGGCCGTCCGCTCGCTTGAGGCGTTTGATGATGGCGTCGTGAGTCTGGTGGGTATGAGCGTGACCATGCGGTTGGTCGTGAACGTGTTCTGACATGACTTGAGTCTCAGACGGCGATACTTTACGCTCTGCATGCTATCCCCCTGGGGGGGTTGGGTCAAACGCGCTATTTCACACCGTGTTTCAACCGGATAAGCATTGGGATGTCTCGTCGTTTTCTTTCAGCGACCATGATCGTGGCTTTGGCAATGGCCTTTCTGCTGGCCTGGACCGGTCATGCCTATTCACTTTCCGTCCTCTCGCAAATCACGGCAAAGAGCGCCCAGAGCCTGACTCATGATCACTCCCACGACTCGTCCCTGAGTTGTGCGCAGTGCTCTGATCACTACCACTCCCCCCTGACGCCCGATCACCAGCACGAAACGCCTCAGATACCAGCTGCAATCCACTTCTCCAGTCATTTCGAAGCCTCGGTACACCTGGCCATGCTGGGCGATTCCGTGCCTTGGCCCCCCATCTTCCGTATCGAACGCCCACCCCGTCCTGTGCTTGCTTCCTGACCAAGGCCGCTCTGCGGCCAACAATCACTGCAAGAAAGGATTGATCCATGCATTCGCACTCCCTAAAGGGTGGGGGCCTGTTCGCCATGCGTTCACGCCACCTGTTGTATCTGCTGTTCCTGCTCGTCGCCTCGCTGTTCATCGGCATGCCAGAAGCTCTGGCCCATGCCGTGGCCGAGGGTGACAAGGGCTTCATCCAGGAAAGCACCGGGGTCATGCTGATCCCCTTCATCTACATGGGCGCCAAGCACATGGTCACGGGATACGACCATCTGCTGTTCCTGTTCGGCGTCATCTTCTTCCTCTACCGGCTGAAGGATGTCGGCCTGTACGTCACGCTGTTTGCGGTCGGCCATTCGGTGACGCTGCTGATCGGCGTGCTGACGGAAGTCAGCATCAGCTCGTACGTCATCGACGCAATCATCGGTTTCTCGGTGGTGTACAAGGCCCTGGATAACCTGGGCGCCTTCCAGCGCTGGTTCGGCTATCAGCCGAACACCAAGGCCGCCACGCTGATTTTCGGCCTGCTGCACGGCTTCGGCCTGGCAACCAAGATCCAGGAATACGAGATCTCTCCCGATGGGCTGATCCCCAACCTGATCGCCTTCAACGTAGGGGTGGAGATCGGTCAGCTGATGGCGTTGAGCGCCATTCTGATCCTGATGGGCTTCTGGAGGCAGACCCCAAGCTTCTGGCGTCATGCCTATACCGCCAACGTCGCAATGATGAGTGCTGGTTTCCTGTTGATGGGTTACCAGATCTCCGGCCTGTTTCTGACCGCTTAAGGACTCCTGATCATGTTCAATTCTCCACTCCCATCGGCAAGCGAATTGCCGAGCAGCCGCCAACTCGTTCGTTCCACCGTCATTGCCCTGGCTGTCGCCATGGGCCTGCTGGTCACCGTGGTGATGCCTTCGGAATACGCGGTCGACCCGACCGGCCTGGGCCGCGCCATGGGCCTGACGCAAATGGGCGAGATCAAGATCACCCTCGCTGCCGAGGCTTTGGCTGACGAGGCTGCGTCGAAAGCGGCAGCTGCTCCGGCCCCAGCTCCTGTCGTTGCTGCTGCACCGGCACCTGCACCGGTAGCGCCACCCGTACAGCAAGTGGCAGCAGCCCCTCAGCCCGCGGCTCCCGTATCCAGCAAACCTGCTGCCAACGCCAAGTCCGATCAGGTCACCGTAACCCTGACGCCAGGCGAAGGTCGGGAGATCAAGCTGGAAATGCTCAAGGGCAGCACTGTGAGCTATGAATGGACCGCATCCGGCCCGGTCAACCACGACACCCACGGTGAGATCTACAACGCCGCCCAAGGCGATTTCCACAGCTACAGCAAAGGGCGTCAGGTGAAAGGCGACAAGGGCGACCTGACCGCGCTGTTCGATGGCACCCATGGCTGGTTCTGGCGTAACCGCACCAACGCCGATGTCACCATCGTGCTGAACACGACTGGCGACTACCTGAACGTGAAGAAGTAATCCCGCCGGGGCGAACCTGTTGTTCGCCCCGACTTTTTGATCTCAATTGGAATAGCTGAAGATGACTACCAAAATCCTCAAATCGCTCGTTGTGCTGAGCTTCCTCGGCCTGTTGGCTGCCTGCGGTGGTACTGATACCGAATCGAAGTCTGGCGATGCGGGTCACGGCCACTCGCACGAGTGATGCAAACAGGGCCGCTAAAGCGGCCCTGTTTCTTTCTGGATTACGCGAAGATCATCGATAGAACCCGTGCAACGCGGGCTTTATGGCTTTGGCCATTTCCGGTGATCGTCATCGATGACGAACGAGTGCGCATGCGCATTGCCGTTGGCCACGTGCGGGTGGTCTTCCGGCAGGTCATCGTGATTGTGCGCTACCACGTCTTCCTCATACTCCGGGCGCCAGATCCGCTTGCTCACCAGCCAGGCTACGGCGGCAACCAGACTCAGTCCGATGAACGAAGCCGTCAGGCTGACGCTTGCCCCCAACCATCCCGCGAGCGGGTAGGTGATCAGCCAGCAGGCGTGTGAAAGGGCGAACTGGGCGGCGAACAGCGCAGGTCGATCCTGGGCTGAGGACGAGCGCCGCAGAATGCGTCCGGACGGTGTCTGTGCCAGGGAGTAGCCGGCACCCAACACCAGCCACAACAGGATCAGCGCCGGGTAACTGGAGACGAAGGTACCCAGGATCAAACCGGCTACCAGCACGGCACCGCCGGCCAGCATCGCCTTGCGATCGTCCAGTCGTTCCAGCAGCTTGGGCAGCATCAGGGCGACCACCATCGAGCCACCGCCGAAGGCCATCAAGGCCATGGCGGTAGAGCTCTGGGGCAGCGCGAACTTGGATTGCACCAGTACCACGGTGTTGACGATGACCATGGCGCTGGCGGCTGCGATCGTCAGGTTCAGTGCAAGAAGGCCACGCAGCCGCGGGGTGCGCAGGAAAATCCGCATGCCCTTGGTGGTGCGTTCATAGATGCTGCGTTTGGGTCCTCGTGCCGCCAGGGGCAGCACCACGGTACCGACCATCGCGGCGGACACCAGGAAGCCCACCACCGTGCCCGCGAACAGGCTGTGGAAGCTGACCACCGTAAGCAACAGCGCGGCCAGCATCGGACTGATCACGCTTTCCAGGTCATAGGCCAGGCGCGAAAGGGAAAGCGCCCGGGTGTACTCGCGCTCATCCGGCAGGATGTCAGGGATGGTGGCCTGGAAGGTTGGCGTAAACGCCGCAGAGGCCGACTGCAGCACGAAAATCAGCACGTACACCTGCCAGATCTCGGTGACGAAGGGCAGCATCAGCGCGACCGCTGCCCTGACCAGATCGAGGGTGACCAGCATCGCCTTGCGCGGCAGATGCTCGGCGAACGCGGCGGCAACCGGTGCAACGCCGATGTAAGCCGCCATCTTGATGGCGAGCGCGGTACCCAATACAGCTCCCGCCTGGGCGCCGGCCAGGTCGAATGCCAGAAGCCCGAGGGCAACCGTCGCCAGACCAGTGCCCACCAGGGCGATCACCTGGGCCAGAAAGAGGTGTCGATAAGTACGATTTTTTAGAACGGATAGCATGCGCTACCTCCGGGTAGTGCGGGTGATTCATGTTTCTAGCGTATCCCCCCTGGGGGGATACGGTCAACGTGAGTGAATCGAACCCTCATCCCGGCAGTGCATTTTCCTGAGAACAGAGCTAAAGTAGAGATTCATGCATTTTATGTTTGATTCTCTACATGAAAAATTGGCTTCTTCTTGTGTTGGCACTCCCCACGGCCAACGCGACCGAACGTATGCGTGCCTGGCGGGCGTTGAAGGCTTGCGGCGCTGCCGTGCTGCGCGACGGTGTGTACCTGTTGCCTGAGCAGGACGCGGGCCGCGAGGCGTTCGAGTCCGTGGAGCGCGATGTGACGGTCAGCGGCGGCACTGCGTTTCTGCTGGCATTCCCGGACGAAGAAACTCGCTTCGCCGGCCTGTTCGACCGGAGTGAGGAGTACAGCAAGCTGCGCGACGAAGTCGCCGCGTGCAGGGAGGGACTGCTTCCCGAGAACGCCCTGCAGGTCGCTCGCCAGGTCAGAAAACTGCGCAAGAGCTTCGCCCAGTTGGCCCTGATCGACTTCTTCCCCGGCGTTGCGAAGCAGCAGACGGAGACCGCGCTGGAAGCGCTGGAGACGGCAATCAGCCGTGCCCTCTCACCTGATGAACCGCACATTCAGGATCATCCCGTCACGCTGCTGGACCACAGTCATTACCAGGGGCGTCGCTGGGCAACCCGTCGACGTCCCTGGGTCGACCGGCTGGCCTGTGCCTGGCTCATCCAGCGCTTCATCGACAGCGGCGCGGAAATCCTCTGGCTGGAATCCCCGAGCGACTGCCCCGCCGATGCACTGGGCTTTGACTTCGATGGCGCCGCGTTCAGCCATGTCGGGCACCGCGTCACCTTCGAAACCCTGATCGACAGCTTCGTGCTGCAGGCTCCAGGCCTTTCACGCATCGCCGCGCTGGTTCACTACCTCGATGTCGGTGGCAGCCAGCCTGCGGAAGCGTCCGGCATCGAGCGTGTCCTGGCGGGCCTGCGCGAGAGCATTACCGATGACAACCAACTGATGGCAGCGGCAAACGGCATCTTCGACGGGCTGCTGGCGGCCTTTGCCAACGAGGAAAACGGTCATGGCTGAAACGACGACGCTGGCCACGGGCGAAGCCCCCCTCAAGCCAGCGACCCCGGTGGGCTTGTTCGAAGCGTTGCTGTTCTGGCTGAAGATCGGCTTCATCAGCTTTGGCGGGCCGGCAGGACAGATCTCCATCCTCCACCAGGAGTTGGTGGAGCGTCGCCGCTGGATCAGCGAGAAGCGCTTTCTGCATGCCCTGAACTACTGCATGTTGCTGCCCGGGCCCGAGGCCCAGCAGCTCGCGACCTACATCGGTTGGTTGATGCACCGGACCTGGGGCGGGGTGATTGCTGGCGGGCTGTTCGTGCTGCCGTCGCTGTTCATCCTGATCGGGCTGTCGTGGGTCTATATCGAGTTCGGCAACGTTCCGGTGGTTGCCGGGATCTTCTATGGCATCAAGCCGGCGGTCACCGCGATCGTCGTTCATGCGGCGCACCGCATCGGTTCCCGGGCATTGAAGAATGGCTGGCTATGGGCGATCGCCGCAGCATCCTTCGTCGCCATTTTTGCCCTGAACGTCCCGTTCCCGCTGATCGTTCTGGCCGCTGCCGTGCTGGGCTACATCGGCGGAAAAGTGCTGCCGGACAAGTTCGTGACCGCTGGCAAGCATGGCTCCGGGAAGGCCAGTTACGGGCCTGCGCTGATCGATGACGATACACCGCCACCCGCGCATGCCCGTTTCCGCTGGAGCTATCTGCTCAAGCTGATCCTGATCGGTGCGGCGCTATGGATGCTCCCCATGGGGTTGCTGACCGTCATCTTCGGCTGGCAAGGCACTCTGACCCAGATGGGGTGGTTCTTCACCAAGGCTGCGTTGCTCACCTTCGGCGGTGCCTACGCGGTGTTGCCCTATGTCTACCAAGGTGCGGTCGGTCACTACGGCTGGCTGTCGCCCACGCAGATGATCGACGGCCTGGCCCTGGGGGAAACAACGCCGGGGCCGTTGATCATGGTGGTGACTTTCGTCGGCTTCATTGGCAGCTACATCCACCCGATGTTCGGCACCGACCATCCGTTCCTGGCGGGCGCGGTGGCGGCTGTGCTGGTCACCTGGTTCACCTTCCTGCCCTCGTTCCTGTTCATCCTTGCCGGCGGTCCGCTGGTGGAGTCGACGCACAACGAACTGAAGTTCACAGCGCCGCTGACCGGGATCACCGCCGCCGTGGTAGGTGTGATCCTGAATCTGGCGTTGTTCTTCGGTTACCACGTGCTCTGGCCCAACGGCTTTGGGGGAGGATTCGAGTGGGCCTCCGCACTTATCGCCGCGGCCGCCGCTATTGCCCTGTTCTACTTCAAGCGCGGTGTGATCCAGGTGCTGGTGATGAGTGCACTGGCGGGGCTGGCGGTCCAGCTGTCGATGCGTTGAGGAGGATGCCGCTTGAGGGTGATCCGGGGCAGGCGGTCAAGCGCCTGCCTCAAGATCGAGGGGGAAGGAGGAAGTAGAGAAACAGCACATCCATGAGCCTAGGATGGGCTTTTAGCGTTTTCCTTTTCTTTGGTCTCTGCCGGTTTGGCTTTGTCTGCGGTGTCTTTTTCACCCCAGAGGCGTTTCTGGTCCTCGCGGAATTTCTTGTTGAATTCGATCGAGCGGTCGTAGCCATCTTCGGCAAATACCGGTGTCGTCACACCAACAGCCAGTACACCGATGAGAAGCGCTTGGGTCAGTCGCATTTTCAGAAACTCCAGGGGTTTGGATCTCAATGGATCGTGAGATTTTCGATACCCCTGAAGCTTAAAGAAGCGTCTCTGACGACAACGTGAGGCGCGAATTACAATGTTGAAAGACGCCTTGGGCTCAGAGACGGTTCACCGGAAAACTCAGGTGGAACCAGGTAAAGCCCGAGCCCGTTATTTCTACCTTCGCCACGCCTTGGTGCAGGCTCATGATCGATCGCACGATGGCAAGCCCGAGGCCTGTGCCTCCCTCGCTGCGCGCACGCCCTTTGTCGACCCGATAGAAGCGTTCGAACAGATGAGGCAGGTGCTCTTCCGGAATACCTTGGCCTGGATTGCCTACGCTGAGCCTGATGTGCTCCTGCTCACGGTGAACCTTCACCACTACAGCCTGCCCTTGTGGGCAGTAGCGAATGGCGTTGGAGAGCAAATTGGACACTGCCCGTTGAATCATCAGGCGATTGCCTTGGATCACATCGACACTGCCTGACACATCGAGCCGAACGCCGCTCTCTTCGGCACTCAGGCTGAACAAGTCACTGACCCTCTGCACCTCGTCGACCAGTGCCACCGTCTCGAATTGCACCAAGGCTGCAGGCTGGCTGACATGTGCCAGGAAAAGCATGTCGGCCACCATGCTTTTCATGCGATCCAGCTCCTCGGCGCAGGATTCCAGCACCTCACGGTACTCCTCCGAGCTGCGTGGTCGTGACAGGGCCACCTGTGCTTTGCCCATCAGGTTAGTGAGCGGAGCACGCAACTCGTGGGACAGGTCGTCCGAGAACTGCGATAGCTGCTGCACGCCACCGTCCAGGCGGTGCAGCATAAAGTTGATGCCGTCCGCGAGCTCCAGCAGTTCGATCGGCAAGCGGTCGGTAGGCAGCCGATGCTGCATGTTGTCGGTGGAGATCTTCGACGCGACTTTCAGAAAGCGCGTAAGCGGCAGCAAGCCCCGGCGTACCGTCCACCAGGCCACGACCATGATCAGCGCCAGGATGAAGGGTGACGCCATCAGGGCCCAGCTCAGCATCGCCCGGAGCAATTCGGCATCGGAGGATTCATCCACGGTCATGTACACACCGACCTGGGTACCGTCAGCCAGACGCATGAGCTGGGAAACGCTGAGCATGGGCATGCCCAGTTCGTTGTTCCACTCGTAGAACTCCACTTGATCGTTGGCAGGAAAGCTGGTGAGTTCGGTGGTTATCTTTTTCGAGCCGATGGTCAGCAGGGGGATTCGGCTGTTTGCCGTATCGAAAATGCTGACGAACAGGTTGTTGTGGCCCATCGCAAGGTCGACCAACTGGTGGGAGTCTGCGGTGACCTCGGACAGATCCGCGACGGTCGATAGGTTATGGGCCATGCCACCCATCTTGGTGATCAGGCTGCTTTGCGCCGTGCGCTCCAGCGCCTGGCCGAGCATCAGGTAGCCCACGATAGAGAGCAGCACCAGCAGTATCACGCTCATCAAGCCGACTTTGAGTCCCAACCTGGCGGCCAGGCTGAAGCGCTTCATGAACGCTCCTCGATCACATAGCCCACACCGCGCAGGGTGTGGATAAGTTTGTTCTCGAACGGATCGTCGATCTTGGCGCGCAGGCGCCGGATCGCCACGTCGATCACGTTGGTATCGCAGTCGAAGTTCATGTCCCAGACCAGGGAAATGATCTGCGAGCGGGTCAGGGCTTCCCCTGGGTGGCTCATGAGCAGGCGCAACAGGGCGAATTCCTTGGTAGTCAGCTCGACGCGCAGGTCACCCCGGAACGCGCGGTGGCGACCCGGATCCAGCTCAAGGTCTGCGACCCGCAAGGTCGGGTGGTCCACCACCTTGTCGCCACGCCGCTGCAGCGAGCGGATGCGGGCAAGCAGTTCCGGAAACTCGAACGGCTTCACTAGATAGTCGTCGGCGCCGCCGTCCAGGCCCTTCAGCTTGTCGTGCAGGCGGCCACGACCGGTCAGCATGATGATGCGAACCCGACTGGTCTTGCGGATCGTGTCGAGCACGTCCCAGCCGTCCACCTTGGGCAGGTTCACATCCAGGATGACCAGGCCGTAGGTGTTGTGCTGGAACAGGTGCAGCGCATCGACACCATTACTTGCCCGGTCAACGATATAGCCACTTTCGGTAAGCCCTTGCTGAAGATATTCGGCAGTTTTGGCTTCGTCTTCCACTACTAGAACACGCATTATTTGTTTATCTCAAATTAAAAAAGTATTCGGGTGTCAAATAAAAAAATATTCATTTATTTCTTGAAGTGTCATTGCCTCATGCACCGAACCAGCATGGTGATCATCGATGAATCAATCTTAAAACGAAAATCAGGAGGGAGGTGGAATCCTTCAAATTTGTAATTCAGCGGTAACGTTCCTGATAGTCACCCCCCTCTAGAATCGAACCTGTAGAGGAGTCTACGACAATCTCCTTCCATGCAAAGGGTGCAGCAGACGAGTGGGTTACTCATGTGTGTCCTGCGACCGCGCTCGCCTTGCGATTTAAAAATCCTCAAAGACAGGTCTAAAGCATGCCCATGTCATGGCGCTTCACGGGGAACTTTCGATGAATAACGAACATTATCTGCGCAGTGTAAAGGGGCTCTCTTTCGCCATCGCTTTTATTATTTCAGGGCCTGCCATGAGTGCTGAGAAGTTCTCTGTCGCCAATGAACAGATTCAAGCGCTGGGTATCAAGACGTCTGCTGTGCAAAGCATGAAACAGACGGTCAGCACGCGATATCCCGGCCAGGTTGTCGTGCCTCCGAAAGCGGAGCAGATCGTCAGTTCCCCACTTGAAGGTGTGGTGGTGCAACTGCTGGTGGGCGAGTACCAGGCCGTTCGCAAAGGCGAGCCGGTCGTGCGCCTGTCCAGTCCGGCGATGAGCCAGCTCCAGCTCCAGCTGTTGCAGGCATCTGCCCGCGCCACGCTGGCCCGGCAGGCCTACACCCGGGAACAGAAGCTGTTCGATGAGGGCATCATTCCGCAGCGTCGGGCGCAGGAAGCCCAGGCAACGCTGAAGGAAGCGGAAGCGACTCTGGTGCAGACCAAGGCCGAACTGGCCCTGGCGGGAATGACCCCGGCCATGATCGAGCAGGTCATCCGCTCCGGGATTCCTTCCGACAGGATCACCCTCAGCGCCGTTCAGGACGGCATTGTCAGCAACATCTCGGTCCGGCCCGGCCAGCGGGTCGACGGTGCCACGTCGCTGCTGAACATCACCCAGGTCGATGCGCTGTGGCTGGACGTGCAGATTCCGGCCGCGGCCAGTATTGGCATTCAGCCGGGCGCGGGCGTAACGGTGGTCGACAAGGGCATTAATGGGCGTGTCATCAACCTGAGCCCGACCCTCTCGGCTACCAGCCAGTTCGTGGTGCTGCGCGCCGAAATCGAAAATGCCAACGGCGCCCTGCGTCCCGGCGAGCTCGTCACCGTGGAGATCCCGGTTCAGGCCGCTGGCAAATCCTGGGACATCCCTCTGTCTGCCGTCGCTCGCAACAAGACCGACTCCGTGGTGTTCGTCCGCACGCCCGACGGTTTTGAAGCCCGCCCGGTCAAGGTCGAAGCCAGCGCGGGGCAACTGGTCCGTGTCCAGGGCAACATCAGCGAACAGGACCAGGTTGCCGTCGCCGGCGTGATTGCGCTGAAAGGCGCCTGGCTTGAAGAGGACGGTGAGTGATGCTGAGCCGTCTTATCCAATTCTCTTTGTCCCAGCGCCTGTTCATGGTGCTGGCGACGCTGTTGCTGACCGGCGCGGGCTGGTATGCCTACCGTGGGCTGCCCATCGATGCCTTCCCTGATGTGGCCAGCACCCAGGTCAAGGTGATCATGAAGGCACCGGGGATGACCCCGGAAGAAGTTGAAAGCCGGATTGCCGTGCCGATCGAAGTGGAAATGCTCGGTATTCCCAAGACCAAGATCCTGCGCTCGGTCACCAAGTACGGCCTGGTCGATGTCACCATCGATTTTCAGGATGGCACTGACATCTACTGGGCGCGGCAACAGGTTTCCGAGCGTCTCGGCAACCTGAGCGACAGCCTGCCGGACGGCATCAGTGGCGGCATGGCGCCGATCACCACACCGCTGGGCGAGATGTTTATGTTCACGGTGGACGGTACAACCTTGTCTCTGGTCGAACGTCGCAGCCTGCTCGACTGGGTGATCCGGCCGGCGCTGCGTACCGTACCTGGCGTGGCGGATGTGAACTCCCTCGGTGGCCAGGTCAGGACCTTCGAGGTACTGCCAGATCCCATCCGCATGGCTGCCAGCGGCGTGAGCCTTGAGCAGCTGACCAACGCGGTCAACACCAACAACCGTAACGACGGTGCCGGCCGACTGGGTGAAGGTGACGAAGTCCTGCTGGTACGCAGCGAGGGCAGCATCCGCACCCTGGATGACCTGCGGGCCGTTGTGGTCAATTCCAACAGCTCCAGCCCGGTGCGGGTTGGCGACCTGGCCGAGGTTCGCCTTGGCACCCTGACCCGCTACGGCGTGGTGACCCAGGATGGCAAGGGCGAGGCTGTGCAAGGCCTGGTGCTCGGCCTGGCTGGCGCCAACGCCCGCCAAGTGGTCGCCGGTGTGCAACTGAAGCTCAAGGAACTGGAGGCCACACTACCGAAAGGCATCACCATCACCAGCTTCTACGATCGCTCGTCGCTGGTCGATAAAGCGGTAGGGGCTGTGTCCAAGGCGCTGATCGAGGCCACCGTGTTGGTCATCGTGTTGCTGGCCCTGTTCCTCGGCAACGTTCGCGCAGCGCTGACGGTTGCCCTGGTACTTCCGCTGGCGGCGTTGATCACCTTCATCCTGATGCGCTTCGTCGGCATGTCCGCCAACCTGATGAGTCTGGGAGGGCTGGCCATTGCCATCGGCATGTTGGTGGATGCCGCGGTGGTGGTGGTCGAGAACATCGTCCAGCGTCTGGCCACCGATCCTTCCGGTGGCAAGCTGCCGCGTCTGCACATCATCTACCGGGCGGTGCGCGAGGTCGCGGTACCGGTGACGTCCGGCATCCTGATCATCATCACGGTGTTCCTGCCGCTGCTCACCCTGCAGGACCTCGAAGGCAAGTTCTTCGTCCCGGTGGCGCTGACCATCGTCTTCGCTCTGGCGGGATCGTTGCTGCTGTCGCTGACCGTGATCCCCGTGCTGTCCTCCTACCTGCTGCGCGAGGTCAAGCACGAAGACCCCTGGCTTGCCCGCAAGCTGCTGGGCATCTATGGCCCGGTGCTGGAGTGGGGGCTTGGCCGGCAGAAACTGATCGCGATCATCGCTGGCGCCATGTTGGTCGTCGCTGGCCTGGTCTACACCCAGGTGGGCAAGACCTTCATGCCGACCATGGATGAAGGCGACCTGATCGTGGGTATCGAGAAACTGCCATCGGTCAGCCTCGAACAGACGGCCGAGCTGGACAAGAAGATCCAGACCGCGCTGATGGCAGCGGTCCCGGAGATCCGGGGCATCGTGGCGCGGGCCGGTTCCGACGAGATCGGTCTTGATCCCATGGGCCTGAACCAGACCGATACCTACCTGCTGCTCAAGCCCATGAGCGAATGGCGGATGGACACCAAGGAAGAGCTGATGGACGAGGTCCGCAAGGTGCTCGATCCAATGCCGGGTATCGGCTACAGCTTTACCCAGCCCATCGAGATGCGCGTCTCCGAGATGATCATCGGTGTGCGCGGCGACCTCGCCGTGAAGATCTATGGCCCTGACCTGGGCACCCTGAGCCAACTGGGCGGCAAGATCGAGTCGCTGCTCAAGACTGTGCAGGGCAACCAGGACGTCTACACCGTGCAGAACGACGGTGTGCAGTATCTGCGCGTGGAGATCGACCGGCTGCAGGCTGGCCGTTTCGGCCTGAGCGTCGAGGCCATCCAGGATGCACTGCGCGTGCAGATCGAAGGCCAGCAGGCCGGCCTGGTGATCGAAGGCAACCAGCGCACGCCGATCCTCATTCGCTCGGACGAGTCGGTGCGCACGTCGCCGGCGGACTTCAACGCGGTGCGGATCACCACGC
Source organism: Halopseudomonas sp. L-58 (assembly GCF_056859475.1). NCBI lineage: Bacteria > Pseudomonadati > Pseudomonadota > Gammaproteobacteria > Pseudomonadales > Pseudomonadaceae > Halopseudomonas > Halopseudomonas sp. L-58. The sequence goes on along the minus strand of NZ_JBSXON010000022.1, from coordinate 2,556 downwards.
CGGATGGCCAGACCATTCCGCTGAGCAGCGTGGCGAGACTGGAGCGTGCCGATGGCCCGGTGAAGATCGACCGGGAAATGGGCAGCCGCTACAGCGTGGTGATCGCCAACGTCAGCGGTCGTGACCTGGTCGGCTTCGTCGAGGAGGCCAAGGCGCTGGTGGCTCAGCAGGTGGAACTGCCCAACGGCTATCGCATCAGCTGGGGCGGCCAGTTCGAGAACCAGCAGCGTGCGGCTGCCCGGCTGTCCATCGTCGTTCCCGTGGCGCTTGGTCTGATCTTCGTCCTGCTGTTCTCGACCTTCGGCTCCGTGCGCCAGGCGTTGCTTATCCTCAGCAACATCCCCTTCGCCCTGGTGGGCGGCATCGTCGCGCTGTGGGTCACTGGCGAGTACCTCTCGGTGCCAGCGTCGGTGGGGTTCATCGCTTTGTTGGGTATCGCGGTGCTCAACGGCATCGTGCTGGTCAGTTACTTCAACCAGTTGCATGGCGAAGGCCTGCCACTGCGGGAAGTGGTGCTCCAGGGTGCCCGTCGCCGGTTACGCCCGGTACTGATGACCGCCTCGATCACCGCCTTCGGTCTGGTCCCACTGTTGTTCGCTACCGGGCCCGGCTCCGAGATCCAGCGGCCGTTGGCCATCGTGGTGATCGGCGGTTTGATCACCGTCACCGCGCTCACCCTCATGTTGCTCCCGATTCTCTATCTGCGATTCGCCCACGCGAAAAAGGAGGCCAAAGATGCCTGATACCTGGTTGACGCTGCTCTGCACCCCAAGCTTGGAGGAGAAGCTCATCGACCACCTCCTGGTCGTGACGGGGAACCAGATCTTCACCAGCACACCGGTTGCGGCGCACGGGCTGTCCACCGCGGCACTCAATCCGATGGAGCGTGTCATGGGGCGGGCCAAGGCTGTGCAGATCCAACTCGTGGTGGAACGGCAGCAACTCACGGAGGTGCTGCAATCCCTCAAGGAGGAGTTTCCAAATACCGGGCTGCGCTATTGGACGGTCCAGGTCAGTAACTTTGGGGAGTTCGTGTGATGAAGCGCCTTGTTCCCCTGGCTCTGCTGATCAGTGTGTGTGGCACGGCCGTGGCGCAACCTGCCGCTCCGGCAAACATTCTGCCCAAGCCGCTGGTGGTGTCGCTGCTCAACGCCGATCCCCGCGTGGCCTCGGCACGCTCCAGCATGGATGCCGCCATGCTGGAGGCTGGCATCATCCGGCGTTCGCCTTATGAATGGACGGCCACGGCAATCGGCCAGCAACGGCGTACCGACGCTGGCCCCAACTACAACGAATGGAACGTGGGTATCGAGCGCACGGTGCGCCTGCCTGGCAAGGCCAGTGCCGACCAGGACATCAGTTCGGCAACGCTGCGATTGGCAGATGCCACCTATGGCGAAGTCCGTCATGAAGCCGCGCGGGAACTGATGACCCTGTGGCTGGATTGGCTGGTGTCGGAGCACGCGCTCACCATCGCCAATAAAGGCCTGGCCTCAGCCAAGGAAAGCCTGGCGGCGGCGGAAAAACGCAACCGTGCGGGTGACGCCTCTAAGCTGGATGTAAGCCTGGTCAAGGCGGAAGTGGCCGAGCAACTGCGACAAGGCAACGAAGCCAAGATAAAAGCCGCTGCGAGCTGGGCAACACTGTCGCGGCGCTTCCCTGGCATCGAGCGCAAAGTGGTTGATCTGCCCATTCCTTCGGCCGAACTCGGTCAGTACGACACCTGGCGCGAGCGGATCCTGGCCGAAAGCGATGTGCTGCGTCGGGTCGAAGCCTCTCTGCTGAGAAATCAGGGGCAATCGGCCCGGGCGAAGGCTGACAGGGTGCCGGATCCTACGTTGGGGGTATTCACCGCCTCCGAGCAGGGCAACCGTGAGCGCATCTACGGTGTCAGCTTCAGCATGCCGATCCCCAGCGGGTCGCGCAGTGCTCGCTACAGCCAGGCGCTGGCCCAGGAGAATGCGGCTCGCGAGGATGTCGACCTGGCCAAACGCGAGCTGGAAGCCGGGATTGCCCGTGACGTCGAACTGGCTTCAGGTGCTTACGAGAGCTACCTGATCGCGAAGGATGGCGCCGCTGCCATGACCCAGAACGAAGCACAGATGCAGCGTGCCTACGAACTGGGCGAGGTGGATCTGCAGTCGTTGTTGCTGGCTCGCCGGCAAGCCGTCGCATCGTCTACCAGCGCCCTGCAGGCCCACGCGGATACGCTGCGCACCCATCTGTCGCTGTTGATCGATGCCCACTGGATATGGGGGTTGGACGAAAGCTGAGTTGTTGCGTTGCCCGGCATAGGCCGGGCAACCTTTCAGAATCGTAATGAGTTACTCATGCTCCGGTTAGTTTTCGGCAGCAATGATAGGAAACGGCCAGTGACCACAGCTGAATAATAAACGGCCGTCCTATCTCAATAAGGGAAGGTCTGAAGTAACCCTGTATTTCCGGTCGACTTCAGCCCTTGCTGCTTTTGAAAGCGGGCCGTCGATCAAAATCGACCAGGTAACCCGCTCAGTTCTCCGTTTTTGGCCGCCGCGAGCACCTCGCAGCAGCCATTTT
>NZ_JBSXON010000021.1:0-29616 GCF_056859475.1 Halopseudomonas sp. L-58 | reverse complement strand
TTCAAAAGATCGGCAAATCGGGTATTTGTGTACACGTTGTAGTCACTGAGTTGTTGAGTCGCATCAACGGGTTCTACCCTTCAAACTCAGTGGCTGCAATCCCTCCAGAACTCTCCCCCAAATTTATTCCGGACAGCAGTGCGCGCAGGCGGGAATCCAGCGCACCAACCAGACCCCAACTGGATCACCGCCTGCGCGGGGATGACCTGAGGGTGGGCCACGGCGCACCACTCTGGCTGAGTTGAAACTGGGCCTTCCCGAACAAAAAAGGCGACCCGAAGGCCGCCTTTTTCAGTTACCGCTCGCTCACACGCTGAGCAATACAAAATCATCCTTGGTCACCAGGCATTCCGGGCACATCCAGTCGTCCGGGATATCCTGAAAGCGGGTGCCGGGGGCGATGCCGGACTCTGGATCACCAACGGTTTCGTCGTAGATCCAGCCGCACACCTGACAGACCCATTGCGGCTTGTCACTGCTGGGCAGCGCCGCGATGCTGTCACGGGCGATGGCCTTTTCACGCAACCGGCGCTCGAAGGCCAGACGGCCTTTTTGCTCCAGCTCAAAGGCATCCCACACCCGCTTGGTGACACGCTGCTGACGGTCCGCAGTGGTAGCAAAGCGTTGCACAGCCATACGCCCGAGCGAAACGTGAAACTTCTCGTCCGGGGTGATTTTGGCGAGCACCGCCTGGGTCGCTTCCGGGATACGCGGCACGATGCCTTCGAAGGCATTGATCGCGCCCAACTCGCCGGTGATGTTGTGCGCAGCAATGCGCTCCAGCGTGTCGTCACCGGCGGCGTAAAACTCGCTGACCCAGGCGACCCACTCCGGCTCCGGCTTCCAGCCGTCCATCGAGGCGCCGAGTGACTGCAGGTGCGAAGCCAGCAGCTTGTAGTGCTTGCCCTCATCGGCGACCTGCCGACAAAGGCCGACAAACACCTCGTTTTCAGGCGTATCACGCAGCCAGGAGCCGATGAAACCGGCCGCTTCGCGCTCATACCAGCACTGAAACTGCAGCCATTCGATCAGCTCTTCACGGCTGAGCGGGGCAAAGCCACCAAAGCTCTGTTCCGCCTCCGACAGTGCCTCACGGCGGGCGGTCAGCTCAGCAACCAGTTGCTCATAGAATTGCGTGGAATCCACTGCCGCTGACGCGGCGACGGCCGTCACACCGCCTCCTGCAGCGCATCCGGTGCGCTTTTGAGGTCATGTACGGCGTCATGCCAGGTGCCGGCGCGCAGGCAGCCCACCGCACGCAGACGACGGCTGGCTTCGATGGTTTCGTGGCCGTCGCTGAGCTGCACGGTACCTTCTTCGATACGCAGCACGCTGACCTCGGCGCTGCGACCGACTTTCAGCTCACCATACTCCTCGCCACGCTTGATCGCGGCGGCGGCGTTGACGGTGTTCATGCGGATAACATCAATCAGCGGCACGCCCAGCGCCCAGATCTTCGACATGGTGGTCGACAGCGAGAACACCGGACCGTCGACGTTGAAGACGTTGAGGTCGGTGGAAATGGTATTGGGCATGTAGCCGCGCTCGATCATGCGCCGCGCGGTGCGGAAGTGGAAGTCACCGGCGGAGTGGCCGATATCCAGCAGTACACCACGCTCGTAGGCGTCGATAAACGGCTTGGTCGGCTCGCCCTTGTCGTCCAGCTGGCCACCACCGCCACGGCAGGCGTGGGTGATGATGTCGCCCTTGCGCAGTTGATAAAGCAACTTGTTGGTCTCCAGCACCGGAGTATGCGGGAAGGAGCCGAGGTGGATCATGATCGGCAGGTCCGGCGCGATGGCGTGGGCCGCATCCAGGAAGGGTGAGCGGTCGGGGTTGTCGGTGATGGTGGGGCGCACCTTGAAGCCGACAATCACGTCGCGGTTGGCATCCACTACCGCCTTGGCCGCTTCGATATCGATATTGCGCTCGTCACCGGCGATGCGCAGGTAATGGCAGATGAAGCTCTTATTCGCCAGATAGATCTGCGACGGGTCCATCAGCGCGAACACCTTGGTCTTGGTATCCGGGTGGTCGATGATCGCCTTGCGGGCCAGTTCGATGATGGTGGTGCTGGCGGTGCCGGCATCGACAATCACCGGAACGCCGGAGTCGACGCCCATCAGATCGGTCGGCAGACAGAAGTCGCCCAGACCGGGATAGCAGTGGGTATGAATGTCGATCAGCCCCGGGGTAACCAGATGGCCGCTGACATCGCGCACCTTCGCAGTGGGGTGATTGGCAGCAGCGTTGGCGCCGATTTCTACGATGGTGCCGTCGCGCACCACAACATCAGCTACCGCATCCAGACCTGAAGCAGGGTCAAGCACCCGGCCGCCTTGCAATACCAGATATGCGTTTGACGCAGACATAGTGATTCCTCTTTCACGGATGAGAACCGTACGCCAGGGCGGCGTTATGACAGAGGAGCGTCATCTTGACTCAGGAGTCTGATCCAGGAGGTTCTCTCGGCCCGGAAATTCCCTGCCAGACACTTAGCAGGTTTCGTACCAGTCAGTCGCCGGCAGTGAATTCGCAGCAGACATGCAGGCAAATACCCGCAGCCGTGAGCGATTGAAGTGCAGGAGCGCAGCAACGGGCCGCAATCCGGTGCACGTTTTTGCTGACCAACTGTTCAGGAAATGGAAATAACGGCACTTACGACACATGGCACGGCGCTTGCTGCAGGAGAAATGTTGAATAACTGGTCAGCTATCTACTGCAAGCAAGGAGCAACACATGCGCCACCCCCGCAAGAATCTGAAGTCGTCTGCACTGCTCGGCATGGCCGGCGCGGTGCTTGCCAGCGGTTTGTCCACATCCCTGATGGCGGCCGAGCTGGACGAAGTCGTATTCGGCACCAACTGGTATGCCCAGGCCGAACACGGTGGGTTCTATCAGGCCAAGGCCACCGGCCTGTATGAGAAATACGGTCTGGATGTGTCCATCGAGATGGGCGGTCCACAGGTCAACGGCATGCAACTGCTGGTCTCCGGCAAGCGCGACTTTTCCATGGGCTACGCCGTCGGCGCCGTCAAGGCAGTAGAGCAGGGCATGCCGGTCACAACCGTGGCCGCCGCCTTTCAGGGCGACCCGCAGGCACTGATCGCGCACCCGCACATCACCTCGCTGGAACAAATCAAGGCCGAGGGTCTGCCGGTCTACATCGCTGCTTTTGCCAACACCACCTTCTGGCCCTGGCTGAAGTCCAAGTACGGCTACACCGATGACATGATCCGCCCCTACACCTTCAGCGTCGCGCCCTTCCTTGCAGACACCAATATCGTGCAGCAGGGGTATCTGTCGTCCGAGCCCTTTGCCATGGAGAAGGCGGGTATCAAGCCGTCCGTGTTCCTGCTGGCGGACTACGGCTACCCGGCCTACGCCACTACCATCGAGACCACTGACGGGCTGATCGAGAAAGACCCCGATCTGGTGCGCCGCTTTGTGCAGGCCAGCATGGAAGGCTGGGCCAGCTACTTCAAGGACCCGGCACCGGGTAACGCGCTGATCAAGGAAGCCAACCCGGAAATGACCGACGAGCAGATCGCCTACGGCATCGCCAAGATGCAGGAGTACGGTCTGGTGACCGGCGGCGACGCGGCTACCCGCGGTATCGGCGTGATGACCGACGCACGCTGGGCGAAGATTCACGAGTTCATGTTGGAAGCCGGCCTGGTGGATGCCAGCCTGGATATCCACGACGTGTACAGCCTGGATTACCTGCCCGCCGAACCCGTCCTGCCCTGATTAACCGACCAGCCGGCGGCCCGCCTGCGGGCCGCCCCGGGAGATACCCATGACAAGCTCCAACGTGACGCCGCTCAAGGCCACACCGGTCGATGACAGCGCCGCCGAGCTGGCGCACACCGACAGCAACGGCAACCCGCGGCCAGTGCTGCAGGTTGAAGGCGTAAACAAGATATACACCAACGGTACCATCGCGCTGAAAGGCGCCGACCTGACCATACGCCAGGGCGAATTCGTCAGTCTGCTGGGCCCCTCCGGCTGCGGCAAGAGTACCCTGCTGCGGATCATGGCCGGCCTTGGTGAGGTGACCACCGGCACCGTCAAGTTCTGGGAGCAGGGCTATGACGTGGTTGGCGACAAGGGCCGCAAGCTGGCCTTCGTATTTCAGAACGCCACCCTGATGCCCTGGGCACGGGTGCGCAAGAATGTACGCCTGCCGCTGGATCTGGAACACCAGCGCGGGCCGGAGGTCGAGGCCAAGATCGATGATGCACTCGAGATGGTCGGCCTCAAGGGCTTTGACAACGCCTTCCCGCGCGAGCTGTCAGGTGGCATGCAGATGCGCGCCTCGATTGCCCGCGCCATGGTCACCGAGCCGAACCTGCTGCTGATGGACGAACCCTTCGGCGCGCTCGATGAGATGACCCGCAACAAGCTCAACGACGATGTGCTCAAGCTGTGGCAGAAGAACGGCTGGACCATCGTGTTCGTTACCCACAGTGTCTACGAGGCGGTTTACCTGTCCAGCCGCGTGGTGGTGATGGCTGCCCGCCCGGGCCGCATCGTCGACGACATCCGTATCGATCAACCCTTCCCGCGCAACGCCGACTTCCGCGTTTCGACCGAGTTTGCCGGCTACTGCCGCCAGGTCTCGCAGGCGCTTGAGCGTGCCAGCGCCATGGGCCAGCCACAGGAGATCAAGGCATGAGCACGCCGCTGATCCAGAACGAAAACTTCGTCAAAGTCGCCGCGCCCCTGGGCGTCGGTATCCTGTTTCTGCTGTTCTGGGAAATTGCCGTCCAGGCGCTGGAGATGCCCAAATACATCCTGCCGGGACCGATCGAGATCTTCAAAGCCCTGATCGACGGCTGGCAGCCGCTGCTGGGGGCGCTGTACATCACGTTGAAAGTGACCTTCCTGGCCTTTGTCATCGCGGTGGTGCTGGGCGTGGCCGCCTCCTTGCTGTTTGTACAGAGCAAGTGGATCGAGATGAGCCTGTTTCCCTACGCGGTGCTGATGCAGGTGACGCCGGTGGTAGCGATTGCCCCGCTGATTATCATCTGGGTGGATGACACCACCTGGGCGCTGACCGTCTGCGCGGTGATCATCGCCATCTTCCCGATCATCTCCAACACCACACTGGGGCTGCGCAGCGTCGACCCGAACCTGCTGAGCATGTTCCGCATGTACCGCACCAGCCGTTGGCAGGAACTGGTCCGCCTGCGTATCCCGGGCGCGCTGCCGTACTTTTTTGGTGGCCTGCGCATTAGCTCGGGTCTGGCGCTGATCGGCGCGGTCGTCGCCGAGTTCGTCGCCGGTACCGGCGGTGCCAAGGCCGGGCTGGCGTACATGATCCTGCAGTCGGGCTACAACCTGCAGATTCCGCGGATGTTCGCCGCCCTGCTGCTGATCACCCTGACCGGTATCGCGCTGTTCGCCCTGATGGTCTGGCTGTCCAACCGCGCCCTGCAGAACTGGCACGAAAGCGCCCTCGAAGTGGAGCACTGAGGTGGCCCGGAACGCGACCGCCGGCAGCACCGGCGCTCACAGCTACGCCTTCCGGCTGGGCTATCTGCTGCTGTGCTTCAACGCCATCGGCTGGGGGCTTAATTTCCCGGTTCTCAAACTCGGGCTGGCCTACAGCCCGCCGATGCTGTTCACCTGCCTGCGCATGGCGCTGGGCACGCTGGCGATGTTTGCCATCGCCGCCGCGCTCGGCGTGCTGCGCTTGCCTCGGCGCGCGGATGTGCCGGTGCTGCTGTCAGTCGGGATTATGCAAAACATGGCCTTCATTACCCTGGTCACCCTCGGTGTGCAGTATTTGCCGGCGGGACGGGCGGCGATTCTGGCCTATACCACGCCGATCTGGGTGGTGCCGGCGGCAGCGCTGTTTCTGGGCGAGCGCTTTACCCTGCCGCGCGCCATCGGCGTCGGCCTGGGGCTGGCCGGCCTGCTGACCGTGTTCAATCCGTTGAGCATCGACTGGTCCGATCATGAGGTGTTCATCGGCGGCGGCTTGATCATGCTCGGCACCATACTCTGGACTGCCGGGCTGATTCATGTGCGCCGGCATCACTGGCAGGGCGACGTGCTGTCGCTGATCCCCTGGCAATTGCTGACCTCGGTGTTGGCGCTATTGCCGCTGGCGTTACTGGTAGAAGACCCGGGGCAGATCGACTGGCAGCCGGACTTCATCTGGATGCTGATTTTCAGCGGGGCGATTGCCTCCGGCATCTGCGTTGCGGCGCAGGTGGCAGCGATTCGCTCCCTGCCCGCGGTCAGCCTGTCACTCAGCTCGGCCTCGGTACCGGCAGTCGGCATGCTCTCGGCTGCCTGGTTCCTGCATGAGGTACCCACACCAAGCGACCTGACCGGCTTTGCGCTGATCGCACTGGGCATTCTGATCGTGGGCCTGGCAGATCGCCGCCTTGCCCTGCGCAGCCGCAAGGTCGCCCCGGACCCGTCCGGCTAAGAACGCACGAGACTGGTTCACGCCGCACCAAAAACGCGCGGCGCCCTGGTCAGGAATTCAGGTGCACCGCCGGCCAAGCCCGTGACATAGCACTAAGACCCTGACAACACGGAGTTTTCAGCCAATTTCCGACATTTCCGAAAGCTGGCCCGCAACTTGCTGAATAGAAATAAAACCTGCCCAACTGGTCAGGATAAAAAGCCAAGCACATCACTCTGGAGAATGACTCATGTTGAAAAAAGCGTCCGGCGTTCTGGCGATGGTCATCGCCATGTCTGCCAGCGGGTTCGCCGCTGCAGCCGACAAGGTTACCTACCAACTGGACTGGCTGCCGGGGGGCGACAAGGCTCCGGTCTACGCCGGTATCCAGCAAGGCTTCTTCGCCGACGAAGGGCTGGAAGTCACCGTTGCCAGTGGTCGCGGCTCCACTGATGCCATCACCAAGATCGCCACCGGCCAGGCTGACATCGGCAGCGCCGATATCGGCGCCCTGATGGCCGCCCGCGCGCAGGACACCGTGCCGGTCAGCGCCGTCTACATGATCTTCAACCAGGGCCCGCACGCCTTCTTCGCGCTGTCCGACAGCGGCATCAACAGCTTCACCGACATCGCTGGCAAGAAGGTAGCGACCTCGCCGTTCACCTCCTCCAACGCATTTCTGCCGCTGGTGCTGGAAGCCAACAGCATGCCCGCCGACGCGGTCAGCCTGACCAAATCCGACCCGGGCGCCCTGGGCCCGATGCTGGTCACCGGCAACACCGACGCCATCATCGCCTGGGTCACCAACATTGCGCTGTTCAAGCAGCAGGCTGCGGCCGCCGGCAAGGACATCAACGTGATCCGCTGGTCGGATGCCGGCCTGTCGCTGTACAGCTCCGCTGTTGTTGCTGCAGACAAGTTCCTGACCGAGCGGCCAGACGTTGCCAAGCGCTTCATGCGCGCCTATGACAAGTCCCTGCGCTTCACCCACGAGCACCCGGAACTGGCTGCCGCCGACCTGCACACCATGGTGCCGGAAGTAGACGCCGCGGTTGCCACCGCGCAGATCGCCGACTCCATGCCGCTGACCTTCAACGAGATCAGCGAAGCCGACGGTTTGGGCACCATGACCCCCGAGCGCATCGCCTCCACCTGGGAGTGGGTCGCCAAGGCCAACGAGCTGAGTGTTGACTCGCTGGATCCGGAAACCATCGTCAACCGCGACTTCATGCCTGTAGCGGAGTAACCATGGAGCACACTAGCGAACGCGCTTTCGTGCGGATGTCAGGGGTCGGTCATCGCTATGACCCGCCCCCCGGCAGTCCGATGGCGGTGCAAAACATCGACCTCGACATCAACCGCCACGAGTTTGTGGCGGTCGTAGGCCCCTCCGGCTGCGGCAAGTCCACCTTGCTGCGCATGGTATCGGGTCTGCTGGTTCCAAGCGAAGGCACAGTCAGCGTCTTCGGCAAGCAGGTAGACGGCCCCCGTGACGACGTTGGCATCGTGTTTCAGAAGCCGACCCTGCTGCCGTGGCTGACTGTTCGCAAGAATGTGCTGTTCCCGCTCAAGCACAAGTTTGGTCGCTACTCGTCCCAGGACGAAAAGCGCGCCAACGAACTGCTGGCGATGGCCGGTCTGGAGGCCTTTGCCGACAAGATGCCGGACGAGCTGTCCGGCGGCATGCAGCAGCGGGTCGGCATTGTCCGCGCCCTGCTGCTCAACCCCGATATTCTGCTGATGGACGAACCGTTCTCGGCACTGGATGCAATGACCCGTGAGCAGATTGGCTTCGATCTGCTGAAAATCTGGGACGAAAACCCGAAAACCGTGCTGTTTATCACCCACTCGATCTCCGAGGCGGTGCTGCTCGCCGACCGCGTGCTGGTGATGAGCAAGCGCCCGGGCAGCGTGCTCGATCTGATCGAAGTGGATCTGCCCCGCCCGCGCAGCGCGGACACCATCAAGCAACCCCGTTTCAGTGAGCTGACTGACCGCATAAGGAAACACATCTATGAGCCGGACGCCCACTGACGCCGCCGCGCGTCGCGCGCTGCTGCTGAACCTGTCGCCGTGGCTGTTCTTTGTCGGCCTGATCCTGCTCTGGGAGCTGGTCTGCCGCATCTTCGAGCTGCCGACCTACGTGCTGCCGGCACCGAGCGAAATCGCCAAGGCGTTCTTCGACGTCGAGTTCAGCCGCTGGATGATGCACCTGTGGGCTACCCTGCGGGTGGCGCTGATGGGCTTTGCCCTGTCCATCGTGATCAGCATTCCGCTGGCCATTGCGATGATGCGCTCGGAGTTTCTCTCACGCACCCTGTACCCGATGCTGGTGGTGGTGCAATCCACCCCGGTGGTTGCGGTAGCACCGCTGATCATCGTGATGATGGGCTCGGATGATCCGTCGCGGGTGCTGATCACCTGCCTGCTGACCTTCTTCCCGCTGGTAGTCTCGACCGCGACCGGGATCAACGAGACGCCGGCCGAACTGATCGAACTGAGCCGCTCGCTGGATGCACCGACCCGCCGGGAAACCTGGCAGATCCGCATTCCGTATGCGATCCCGCACATCTTCAGCGGCCTGAAAGTGGCGATCACCCTGGCGATCATCGGTGCGGTGGTGGCGGAGTTCGTCGCCGCAGAAGAGGGGCTGGGCTACTTCATCCAGTTCTCGACCTCGTTCTTCAAGATTCCGCAGGCCTTTGCCGGTCTGTTCTTCCTCGCCATTGTCAGCCTGCTGCTGTTCAAGTCGGTGCAGTGGACGCAACAGATCTTCTTCGCCTGGAGCCTGCCGAAGAAGAAGTGATAACAGCCGGCGGTGCCTGCGCCGCCGGCCTTCAAGCTACAAGCAAGGACACCCCCCCGTGAGTCATACCGAACGCGATATTTATTTTCTGCGTGAAAGCTTCCGGCTGGCTGAAGAAGCCGGCAAACAAGGCATCCACCCGTTCGCGGCCATCCTGGTCGACGCCGACGGTAACGTCCTGATGGAGCAGTTGAACGCCTTTCTGCCCGATCACGACATGACCGGCCACGCCGAGCGGGTGCTGATGACCCGCGCCAATACCACCTACAGCCCCGAGGTGCTGGCCGGCTGCACGATGTACACCAGCGCCGAACCCTGCGCCATGTGCTCCGGCGCGGTGTACTGGGCCGGCGTGGGCCGGGTGGTCTACGGCGCCAGCGAAAAGCGCCTGAAGGACATGACCGGCAACCACCCGGAAAACCCGACGCTGGATCTGCCCTGCCGCACGGTATTCGAGTCCGGCCAGCGCAGCGTCGAGGTGATCGGCCCACTGCTGGAAGAGGAATCCATCCGCGTCCACGAAGACTTCTGGAAAGACTGATTATCGGGGCTACAGGCGACTTGCCCGGCTCATCTGCCACCGCAGCCCCTCTACCTCCCCCTGACCGTTGCCCCTCCGCAGGCTCTGCACCTGTGGCGACGGTCAGGCTTTGTCGAGAGCACGTCCATGACCCTTTGGAAACGCAGTATTCAATGGCAGCTGATCATCAGTATGGGCGCCGCGCTGGGCGTCACCACCCTGATTGTGGTGCTGATCTACTCCTCGGTGCTGCACCAGATGACCGAGCGCTATCTGATCAAGCAAGCATTACCCGCGCAGGTGAGCGCCATTCGCAACGACCTGGAACGCACCCTGGCCGGACCGATTTCGGCGACCGAGGCCATCGCCGGCAACAGCCTGGTGCAGGACTGGCTGGCCTATGGCGAGAACCCGATCCGGATGAGTGCCTTCGCCCGCTATCTGGATGGCGTCAAGCAGCAGCAGAACGCACTCACCACCAGCATCGCCGTCCTGGAAAGCGGCAATTTCTACTCCGAGCAGGGCCAGATTCGGGTGATGAGTCGCGACAACCCGGCAGACAGCTGGTTTTATACATTGGTCGACGGCGACCAGGATCAGGTCGCCTCAATTGACACCGACAAGACCTCTGGCCTGCCGACACTGTTCATCAATCAACGCATCGCCCTCAAGGACAAGACCCTTGGCGTCGCCGGTCTGGGCTACAGCCTGCAGAGCCTGTCGGAGCTGATTGGCGGCTTTCAGTTTGGCGAGCGCGGCGTGGTCTTCCTGATCGGCGCAGATCAACAGGTCAAGGTTCACCCCAACGCCAGCTTCAACGACAGCCGCAGCCTGAGTGACCTGACCAGCGTCGAGGCGGCCAACACACTGACCGCAGGCAGTGAGCCGGTGCGTTTTCAGCGTGACAACGAAGCCTGGCTGGCCAGCGCACAGCCGCTGCAACGCCTCGGCCTGACCCTGGTCAGTCTGGTGCCGGAAGACGAAATCTACGCCGACGCCCGCGCCGCGCTGCTGCGCACCAGCCTGATCGCGGGTGCCGTCGGCCTGCTGGCACTGGCGCTGATGGCCCTGCTGGTGCGCGGCCTGGTGCAACCGCTGCGCCGCGTGTCGCAAGCCCTAGGCGCCATCTCGGCCGGCGGCGGCGACCTGAACGCCCGACTGGACGACAAGCGTGACGACGAACTGGGCGAATTGGCCCGCGGCTTTAACGCCTTCGTCGCCAGTCAACGCCAGTTGATCAGCGATGTACTTATCACCAGTCGTCAGCTGAGCAGCGCCGTCACACAGGTAGCGCAAGTGGTCGATAACACCGCCGAGCGCGCCGTGCGCCAGCATGAGATGACCGATCTGGTCGCCACCGCTGCCCACGAAATGGGGCTGACCGTGCAGGAGATCGCACGCAATGCCAACAGCGCTGCCAACAGCTCAAGCGCCGCGCAGGCCGAAGCGGTCGAGGGCAGAGCCGTGGTTGGCCGCTCAGTCGAGGCGATTGAACGTATGTCCGCCGACATTGGCCGCGCCGCCGACTCAGTGACCGAACTGGCAGACCAGATCACCTCCATCGACCGGGTGCTGACGGTGATTCGCAGCGTTTCCGAGCAGACCAACCTGCTGGCGCTGAATGCCGCCATCGAGGCGGCGCGGGCAGGGGAGTCGGGCCGTGGCTTTGCCGTGGTCGCCGACGAAGTCCGTACCCTGGCCAGCCGCACCCAGGCATCGACCGACGAAATCCAGCAAATGATCGAATCGCTCAAGAGCCGCGCCGAGCAGGCGGTTGGCGCCATGCGCGCCGGCCTGAACGCCACCGCCAGCGGGGTTGAAGCCAGCCGAGAGGCGGGTGAGTCGCTGCAGACCATTGCCGGCCAGGTCGAGCAGATCAGCGACATCAACCACCAGGTCGCCACCGCCACCGAGGAACAGTCCAGCGTCACCGAGGACGTTACCCGCAATGCCCAGGGTATCGCTGACCTGGCGCACGCCACGGCGGATGAAGTACGTGCCTGCCAGGCTGACTGTCAGACGCTGTCCCGGCTGGCGGCCAGTCTGCGTCAGCAGATGGAGCGCTTCCAGTTATAGCAGCATGCGTATCCAGCGCCCTTGCGGGTTACGGTTAAAGGACTGCAACCCACGTTTTAGAGCGGTGCGCGGCGGCAAATTGCCAGCAGCGAGCGGCGCGGCAGAACCTGTTACACTCCGCGCCCCGCGTCACGTTGCTGCACCGCAAGGATCACCATGAAAGCCCCTGATATTGTCATGCAGAGCTACGGCCGTTGCTGCGCGTCTGCTACCTTTTTCGACGACTTCTACCAGCAATTCCTGCAAAGTTCGCCGGAAGTCCGCGCCAAGTTCACCAACACCGATATGCCCGCGCAGAAACTGCTGCTGCGCCAGGGCATCCTCAATCTGGTGCTGTTCTCCCGCGGCCTGCCGCCCACCAAACTGCAGGCGCTGGCCAAATCGCACTCGCGCGAGAACCTCAATATCCAGCCACATCTCTACACCTATTGGGTCGACGCCCTGGTGCGCACCGTAGAGTTGCACGACCGGCAGGCGACACCCGAGGTCAGTTACGCCTGGCGCGATGTGCTGGCCAAGGGCATTGAAGTGATTCAGGCCGGCTATTGAACCGGTGCCGGCCTGCGGGCGAAGGCTCAGCCCGGTCTTACCTGCACCAGCAGCAGGCGCCAGCCAGAACCAAACCCCTCCAGCGTCACCACATCGCCGGCCCGAGCGGCCAGCAAGCGGGCACCCAGCGGTGAGAAGATCGAGATCTCCTGTGCCCCGCGACTGCGCTCGCACAGGCGCAAGTTGAACAGGGTCTGGCTGGTCAGGTCGAGCAGCAAAAGATAGCTGCCGGGTCGAGCCAGGTCAGGGCTGGCATCACGCTCCAGCCGTTCCAGCCGACCAATCACACTGGCCAGCTCCTGCGGCCCGGTCAGATACCAGGCCCCACGATCGCGCAGCAGCGCGCGCAGGCGCGGATGTGCGCCAACAGCAACAGACGTCATGTCTGCAGTCTCCAGCAAGGGAAAAAGGGAAAAGGGAAAACCGATAACGGCAGCCGGGCGCGGACGAACCGCCCCGGCTCAGATCAGGAAGACGACAGCAGGGGTGCTGACAATGAAGGGCACGCGCACAGCTCCACTAGAAGAAACAACAGTAGGCATACCATACGCCAGCGGCAATTAAAGGCAAGCCGTGGTGCCGGCTCAGCGGCCAAACCCGGCCTTGTAGCGCGCCGGCGTCTCGCCCTGCCAGCGGCGGAACGCACGGACAAAGGCGTTCTCGTCGGAAAAGCCCAGCTGCTCGGCAATCTGCGCCACGCCCAGGCGGCCCTGCTGCAAGGCCTGACAGGCCATCTCCTGCAGCACCGATTCGCGCAGGATCTTGAACGACAGCCCTTCCTCAGCCAGCTTGCGGTTGAGGTGGCGGCCGCTCAGACCCAACTGCTCGGCAATCCGCTCCTTGCCCCAGCGCGGCTGACTGCGCACCTGCGCCTGCACCTCGGCGGCCAGACTGTGCTGGCCGAGGCTGGCGAGGGTCTGGTCGGCGAGCTGGCGCAGGTGATCGCGCAGGGCACTGTTGGCCTGAATCTGCGGCAGCTCGAGCTGATCGGCAGAGAACGTGATGCGATTGAAGCCCGCCTCGAAGTGCAGCGGGCAGTCGATCAACGCGCGGTAGTCTTCCAGCGGCGCCAGCGGGGCGTGGGCCAGCCAGATACCGCTCGGGGTGAATCGGCCGCCGGTCGCCCAGCGCGTGAGATTCAGCTGGCCGGCCAGCACCGCCTCAACCCGTTCGGCTTGCCGCACCTTGAGCTGCGGCAGGTAGTCGATGGCCATCTCATCGCCGTCACGCAGCAGCTGAAACTCGCCACCGGCGCCGATCAGCGGCGCATACTCAACCTGCTCGGCCAGCGCTTCACCAAGGGTCTCGCAGGTCACCAGCAGCATGCCGGCGCTGTCGAGATGGCCGACCTGGATGTCCAGCCCCAGCCGCAGACCGGCCAGTGGATCGGCAGCCAGCTCGCAGTAGCACTCCCACAGCTCATCCTGCACCGCCAGCGGGATACGCTCGTTACCCTGCAGCCGCGCAATCAGGTCGGCGGGCAGGGTAATACCCTGGCGCTGGGCGGACTGCAGCAGGGCCTGGGCGTAGAGGGGAGTAACGCTGTGATCGACGCTCGACATGGCTTGAATTGCCGGATTCCTGTCCCGTTTTGTCCGATACCGCCGCAGGGCGTTTGGCTAGACTCGTGATCATACCCTGCCGCCGTCCGGATGTAACATGCGCAGAGCAGGGCCCATAACAACGACAAGAACAAATGAGGTATCCCCATGTACGCTGTCATCGGCGCCGGCCCTATGGGTCTGGCCACTGCCCGCAACCTGCAGAAGCTGGACATTCCCTTCATCGGCCTTGAGCTGCACAGCGACGTTGGCGGGCTGTGGGACATCGACAATCCGCACAGCACCATGTACGACAGCGCGCACCTGATCTCCTCCAAGCGGATGACCGAGTTCGCCGAATTCCCGATGGAAGACAGCGTCGCGCTGTACCCGCACCACAGCGAGATGAAGCGCTACTTCCAGGCCTATGCCAGGCACTTTGATCTGTACCGTCATTACGAATTCAACACCCGGGTGCTCAGCGTGACCCGCGACGGTACCTTCTGGACCATTGTTACCGAGCGCGACGGCCAGGAGCAGAGCCGCCGCTTCGAAGGTCTGCTGATCGCCAACGGCACCCTGCACACGCCGAACCGGCCGAGCCTGCCTGGCCGCTTCGACGGCCAGATCATGCACTCGGCCGAGTACCGCAGCGCCGAAGTGTTCAAGGGCAAGCGGGTGCTGATCGTCGGCTGCGGCAACTCCGGCGCCGACATCGCGGTCGATGCGGTGCACCACGCCAAATCAGTCGATATGAGCCTGCGCCGTGGCTATTACTTCCTGCCCAAATTCATCAAGGGCAAGCCGACCGATACCCTCAGCGCCGGCCGCAAGTTCAAGCTGCCACGCCCGCTGAAGCAGCGCATGGACGCTGCCCTGATCCGCTTCATCATGGGCAAGCCCTCGGACTACGGGCTGCCCGATCCGGACTACCGCATGTACGAGTCGCACCCGGTGGTCAACTCGCTGATCCTGCATCACCTGGGTCATGGCGATATCCACGCCCGCCGCGACATTCAGGGCATGGACGGCAACCGGGTTGATTTTGTCGACGGCGAAAGCGCCGAATACGACCTGATTCTGCTGGCCACCGGGTATCAGCTGGATTACCCGTTCATCAAGCGCGAGCACCTGAACTGGCCGGCGGCGCTGGATGCACCGCAGCTGTACCTGAACGTGTTCCACCCCGAGTACGACAACCTGTTCATGATGGGCATGATCGAGGCCGCCGGACTCGGCTGGGAAGGCCGCAACCTGCAGGCCAGGCTGACCGCGCTGTATATTCACCGGCACCGTCAGGGCAGCGCCCAGGCGGCCAGCTTTGCCGCCACCAAACGGCAGAAGGCGACCACCAATCTGGACGGTGGCTACGACTACATCAAGCTCGCGCGCATGGCCTACTACGTCAACAAGGATGCCTATCTGGACGCCCTGCACCAGCACATCACCGAGCTGGAGGCCGGTCTTGAGCAGGCCGCACCGCAGCCGGTGCCGGCGACATGAGCGGCGCGCTGCCGATCCAGTTCGACCCGGCCAGCCTGATCACCCTCAACCTGATCATGGCGGCGATGATGTTCGGCGTGTCGCTGAGCCTGACGCTGGATGACTTCAAGCGCATCCTCAAGGCGCCGGTGGCGCCGGTAGCCGGGCTGATTGCGCAGTTTCTGCTGCTGCCGGCCGCTACCTGCCTGTTCACCTGGCTGCTGAACATCGATCCGGAACTGGCGCTGGGCATGATCCTGGTCGCCTCCTGCCCGGGTGGCAGTTTCTCCAACGTCATGACCTGGCTGGGCCGCGGCAATGTCGCCGTTTCCGTCAGCATGACGGCGGTTTCCAGTCTGGCCGCGACGGTGCTGACGCCGCTCAACTTTGCCTTCTATGGCTGGCTCAACCCGCACACCCGCGAGTACCTGACCCAGATCAGCCTCGACCCGACCGGCATTCTGGTCATCGTGCTGCTGGTACTGGCCCTGCCATTGCTGCTTGGCATGGTCAGCGGCAAGCGCTGGCCGGCGCTGGTGACGCGCAGCGAAAAGCCCCTGCGGGTGATCTCGCTGCTGGTGTTCCTCGGTTTTGTCGCCATCGCCTTTACCAACAACTTCGATCTGTTTATCGAACGCTTCCACAGCTTCTTCTGGCTGGTGGTCGCCCACAACCTGCTGGCGCTGACCCTGGGCTACGGCATGGCAAGGCTGC
This sequence comes from Halopseudomonas sp. L-58, assembly GCF_056859475.1. Lineage (NCBI taxonomy): Bacteria > Pseudomonadati > Pseudomonadota > Gammaproteobacteria > Pseudomonadales > Pseudomonadaceae > Halopseudomonas > Halopseudomonas sp. L-58. The sequence goes on along the minus strand of NZ_JBSXON010000021.1, from coordinate 13,507 downwards.
TGCGCCTGCCGCTGGCTGACCGCCGCGCGGTGACCATGGAAGTGGGCATCCAGAACTCCGGCCTGGGGCTGGTGATCCTCTTCACTTTCTTCCCCGACGCCGGCGGCATGATGCTGATCACGGCCTTCTGGGGCGTCTGGCATCTGGTCTCCGGGCTGACCCTGTCGCAGCTGTGGGCACGTCAGAGCCGCCGCACCGAACGCCACGAACAACAACAAGAAGCCGCTCGCCGCGGCGTATCGCAGAGCCTGTAACCATGAGCAAACGCATTCTGATCACCGGCGCCGCCGGCTATATCGGTCATCAACTTGGCAACCGCCTGGCCAGGGACTTTTACGTCATCGGCACCGACATCCGCAGCCGTGACGATCTGGATTTTCCGCTGCAGGTCATGGACATCCGCGACACCGGCCTGGTCGATCTGCTCAAACGCGAGCAGATCACCCACGTGGTGCATCTGGCGTCTATCCTGCAGGCCTCGAAGGACCGCGAACGCGACTTCGACATCGACGTCAACGGCACCCGCAACGTACTCAAGGCCTGCGTGGAGGCTGGGGTGCAGCATCTGACCGTGACCAGTTCCGGCGCAGCCTACGGCTACTACCCTGATAACCCGGCCTGGATTGACGAACAGGACGCCATCCGCGGCAACCGCGAGTTCGCCTACTCCGATCACAAGCGCCAGATCGAGGAACTGCTGGCAGAGTACCGCCGCGAACATCCGGCTCTGGCGCAACTGATCTTCCGCCCGGGCACCGTGCTCGGCAGCGAAACCCGCAACCAGATCACCAATCTGTTCGAAGCCAGGCGCGTGCTGGCCATCAAGGGCAGCGACTCGCCCTTCGTCTTCATCTGGGATCAGGACGTACTGGCGGCGATGGAGATGGGCATCCGTGACGACCGCCAGGGCATCTTCAACATGGCCGGCGACGGCGCCCTGACCATGCGCGAAATCGCCCGGAAGCTGAACAAACCGCTGCTGACCGTCTCACCGTGGATTCTGAAAAGCGCGCTGCAGGTCGCCAAATGGCTCGGCAAACCCACCGGCCCGGAGCAGATCAACTTCCTGCGCTACCGCCCGGTGCTGAGCAACCGGCGGCTGAAGGAGGAGTTTGGGTATCAGTTGCAGAAGACGTCGGCGGAGACCTTCGACTACTTCATTGAGCAGCGCGGCCTGAGGCAGTAATAGCTGCAAGCCACAAGCTTCAAGCGATAAGCGAAAACCACTCAGCGCGCCCGGCAGTGAGGCGCTAACCCCAAATGCAAAGGATGCAGCGGCCCGCTTGAGGCTTACAGCTTGAAGCTTGCCGCTGCGACCAAAGGGAGCCCCCCATGAAGGTTATTTTAATCACCGGCGCCGCCTCCGGCCTCGGCTGGGCGATGGCCAAGCGCTGGTTCGACGCCGGTCACAGCCTGGTGCTGGCCGACGTCAACGAGGCGCTGCTCAAGCAGCGTGAAGAGGAACTGAACGCGCCCACACGGGTGCTCTCCGTGACCGCCGATATCACCAGCGCCGACGACATTCAGCGGCTGATCAAGGCCACCAGCGACCACTTCGGTCGCCTTGATCGACTGGTCAACAACGCCGGCATCACCCACCGCTCACCAGCGCATCAGACCGATCCGGCGGTGTTCCGCAGGGTCATGGCGGTGGACTGGCAGGGTCCGGTTGAGCTGACCATGGCTGCGCTGCCACTGCTGCGCGCCAGTGAAGGCGAGATTCTCTGCATCGGTTCAATGGCCGGCTGGATGCCGGTACCGGGGCGCGCCGCCTATTGCGCTGCCAAGGGCGCGCTGACCCAGTTCTTCGAGGTGCTGCGACTGGAGCTGGAGCGCGACAACATCCACGTGCTGATGGTCTACCCGAGCTTTCTCGACACCCCGATCGAGCACAATGCCCTGGGCAAGGACGGCAAACCCGCCAGCCACGCGCGCTCCATGGTCGGCGGCATGCGCACCCCGGAATGGATGGTCGGCCTGATTGACGAAGCCCTGGTAAAACGGCACCGTTGGCTGCTGCCCGAACCGGTTTCCCGCTTCGGCAGCCTGCTCTGGCGTTTTGCCCCGGCGCTGTATCTGCGCCAGGTGCGCAAGCGCTTTGCCGGTGAGCTGGGCTAATCCTCCACTACAAGAAAACACCATGTCCCTCGACACCCTGCTGCTCAATCCCTGGCTATGGCTGGGGCTGTTTATCCTGCTGGCCTACACCATCGAAGCCATCACCGGCTTCGGCAGTATCGTCATTGCCCTGTCGCTCGGCGCATTGCTGTTGCCGATTCCGGCCATGCTGCCGGTACTGGTGCCGCTCAATATCTGCATGAGCGGCTATCTGGCCTGGCGCAACCGCCAGCACATTCACTGGCCGACCCTGCTCAAACTGATCCTGCCGCTGATGCTGATCGGTATGCTGCTCGGTTACGGACTGCGGCCGTGGCTCAGCGGCGAGCTGCTCAAGGCACTGTTCGGTGTGCTGGTGCTGTGGTTTGCCGGTCGTGAGCTGCTACGCATGTTCCGTGGTCATATCAGCCCGCCGCACCCGAGCTGGCTGAGCCGCAGCCTGACCCTCGGCGCCGGCCTGACCCACGGCCTGTTCGCCTCCGGCGGCCCGCTGCTGGTCTACGCGCTGGCCGGCACCCGACTGGACAAGAGCCAGCTGCGCGCCACCCTGATCAGCGTCTGGTTCACCCTCAACAGCAGCATGACCGTGCTGTTCCTGCTCGACGGCAGCCTGCTGCCCAACCTGCCACGCATCGCCAGCTACCTGCCGCTGCTGGTGATCGGCGTCATCCTCGGCGAAGTCCTCCATCACCGCCTGAACGAACAGCGCTTTCGGCAGGTGGTATACGGGCTGCTGGTGGTGACCGGCGTGTTGTTGCTGGGCAAGGCGGTGCTCTGACGGGCCAACGCGGCACGGTAGGGTGGAGTAAGCCAGCGGCGTCTCCACCAACAATGCGCTACGCTCGTTTCCGCCGTCCACGCCCCAAACATAGCCGATATTCGGCTCACTTAATGAGCCGAATACGCAAGTTAATCGGCTCATCGCAGTCCGGGCCTCCGTGCCCCATGGCTTTCGCCCTGCCGCAACTCATCGACTACACTTCTTACTCTGCAGCAGCCCTGCAGAGACGTAACGCCAAAAAGGACGTAATAGCCACGCAAAGGAGAAGGATCATGGCCGTGAAGCACACCCCTACTGGTATCGTTCATTCGGGCAGCAAAGGCGGTAGAACCGGGTGCGGATTTAACACCCGAGAGAATGCACATCACTGGGTACAATCCTCCGAGCGCATTACCTGCGACAAGAACGGCTGCAAAAACTGACGCCGCCACCCGCGAGGTTGTCGGGGCAGTTCATGCCATCGCCCTGCTCGCACCTTCGGTTCTCGACAGACGCCATGATCCAGGCCCTCAACCACATCACGATTACTGTCCGCGACCTCGGCACATCGATCACTTTCTACCGCGACCTGCTGGGCATGCAGTTGCATGTCAGTTGGGATAAAGGCGCCTACCTTAGTGCAGGTGAACTGTGGTTCTGCCTGAATCTTGGGCAGCCAAAACCCGCTGCGGACTACAGCCATATCGCCTTCTCAATGCAGGTAGACGCATTGGCTGCGCTGCGCGCACGCTTGCCGGACCTGGCCGTGCAGCAATGGCAAAAGAACAGCAGCGAGGGCGACTCGCTCTATCTGCTGGCCCCAGACGGGCACAAGCTCGAACTGCACTGCGGTTCACTAGAGTCACGATTAAGGGCACTTGAAAAAGCTCCTTACCGCGGCCTGAGGTGGCACTCAAACCCGCCACGCAGCTGATCGACAGCACCATAACCCAGACACAAAAAACCCCGCGCCAGCGCGCGGGGCGGTTCCCTTCAGCCGGGCTTACATGCTGCCGAGCACGGCGATATCGACAATCCCGTCTGCCAGACCGGCGACCTCGCCCAGCGTGGTCGGTGTGCCAGTTGCCAGATCAACCGTGTGCAGGGTCTTGCCGGTCAGCACGTAGGCGGTGTTGTTGCCGCTGCCATTACTGACGATATCCATGGCGGCTCCATTGAGGCCCTTGGCGAGTTCGCCGACGGCCTGCTGGACACCGTCGTTCGGCGGGTTCTGCAGCATCAACATGCCGGTAGCCAGATCCACGGTGAACAGCTCGGTGGTTTCGGTGCCGGGGTAGGAATTGGTGTAGGCACCGGCGACGACCTGAGCGGTCTGCCCAGCGTAGGCACCTTCGGCGGCGTAGGCAACGCTGCCGTCGACCGCAACGTCGCCGTTATCAACATTGACGCGGAAGTTGGTGCCATCGGCAGCGAGCAGGCGCAGGCGATCAGCCTTGGGGTTGAAGTCAACGACCGCGGCGGCGTCACCGGGCAACGCGGACTTGAGTGTGGTGGCCGCGGTTGCCGCACCGTTGGCGGTGTTGATGGTGTAGATGCCGTCGCCGCCGCTGAGGGCGTAGAGCATGCCGTTGGCCGGGCGCACGTCGATACCGCGCAGGTCGCTGGCGCCGCTGACCATCATGCTGCCGGTGACACTCAGGCTGTCGATATCGACCTTGTGCAACATGCCGTCCTGACCCAGGGCGATCAGTTGTGCCGCGCTGGCGCCGCTGGCGGCCAGTACAAGGGAGCTGCTCAGAATCAGGGTATTGATTGTTTTCATCGGTGAATCCTCGCTTGCAGGTGGTGACGGAAAGCCCGTCTGTCGTGGTGCTTTTGCAAGACACCTGCAAGCTATACCCGCCACCACACACGCTGGATGTCAGCGCGCAAACCTTTTTTCTCCCTCAATTGCTGGCGGTCAGCACCGCCCGCCCGATATACAGCACCGGACCGGTCGGCCGATTGAGCGGCGAGCCGCCCTTGGGCTCCAGCGTCAGCTCGAACAGCTGGCCGGCCTGCACCGCGCCAATCTGCTCGGCGCTGAGGGTGACGCCCTTGCCCGGTTCGATCAAACCGAGCGAGCGCGGGCCGTCCTTGGGATCGATCAGGGTCCAGAACTGCACGCTGTTGTCCGGTGGAATCTGATCGGCCACCAGCGATTCGAGGTGCAAGGTGCCGCTGGCGTCCACGGTGATCACCCATCCCGGCCGCGCACTTTCGCCCGGCACCTGCAGCACGGCGGTGTAACTGGGGCCAGAGGCGCTGTCACGCAGCACGCCTGGCAGCCAGCTGAGCAGCACCAGCAGGGCGAGGCCGGCGCTGGTCAGGCGCCAGAGGCCGAGGCTGTTCCACCAACGGGCCAGGCTGCTATCCGCCTGATCGACTGACGACTGCCAGCCAAGGCTTTGCTGCAGGCGTTGCCAGAGTGCCGGTGAGGGCGTTTGCGCGGGCAGGGCATCAGCCAGATCAAGCAGATGACGCTCCCATTCCAGCGCCATACTGGCGGCATCACGGTCATGCTCGATCAGTTCGCGGACTTCTGTGGCCTCGGGCTCCTCCAGCAAGCCCAGGACGTATTCGCCGATCAGAGCACGGCGCTGCTCGGGCGCTTGCGGAATCATGGCTGCAGACACTCCTGTAGTGCGCGCAATCCGGCGCGGATTCGGCCCTTGATGGTGCCCAGCGGCGCGCTCAGACGCGCAGCAATCTGGTCATGGGTCAGGCCCCGGTAGAACGCAAGCAAAATCGGATGGCGACGCGGGCGCTCCAGCAGCCGCAGGCAGTCCCGCAGCTGGCGCGCAGAAGAACGCGCATCGGCCAGTTCTTCGGCCTGAGCTGTCTCGTCCGCCATGTCGTTGATAAAGCCGTCATTGGATGCCACCAGCTGCTTGCGGCCGCGCAGCTGGTTGAGCGCGCGGTAACGCAGGATGCTGTAGATCCAGGCCCGGCCGGAGCCCAGGCTGCGATCGAAGCGGTCGGCATTGACCCAGACTTTGAGCAGCGCATCGTGCAGGCAATCTTCCGCCTGATCGCGCCGCCCCAGCAGGGTGATCGCCAAGCCCAGCAACTGACCTGCTTCCTGCTGATACAAGCGCTTGAACGCCGCGCGGTCGCCGCCGGCGCATGCTTCAAGAGTACCTTCATAATCGAATTCGCTGCCCGACATGCGCTGTTCCTGTATGCGATCACCCTTTGCCTTGCTGAAGGCTATACCGCTGAGCACAACCTGCAGATGTCCAGGCCGAGAAAAACCAGCTTTTTAATGAGCAATTGTTTCGGCGCCAAGCGACCCACGGCACCATCACGCCACTGATTGCCCATCAATCAGCCCCACTGGCGGTTGGCTCCCAAGGCCGCCTTGCGGTGCTAACGTCGAACCATCCACAACACCAACAAGAGGATAGGCGCATGACACTGGCAGCAGGGCGGCAGGCGATTTTCATCACCGGGGCAGCGTCGGGCATGGGCCGCGAAACCGCGCGGCTGTTCCACGAAAAGGGCTGGTTTATCGGTGCCTTTGACCTGAATCTGGGCGGTCTGCAGGCGCTGCAGGCAGAACTCGGCGCCGACAACTGCGTGATCCAGACGCTGGATGTCAGCGACAAGGGTCAGTTTGACGCCGCGGTCGCTACCTTTGGCGAAGCCACCGGCGGGCGCATGGATATTCTGTTCAACAACGCCGGCATCGTCATGCGCGGCTTCTTCGACGAAATGCCGTTCGAGGATCAGCTGAAGATCATCAACGTCAACGTCATCGGCGTGCTTAACGGGACCCACAGCGCGCTGCCGCTGCTCAAGGCAACTCCGAATGCGCTGTGCTTCAACACCTCGTCTTCTTCCGCCACCATGGGCATGCCGCTGATTGCGGTCTACTCGGCCAGCAAGCACGCGGTAAAGGGCCTGACCGAGGCGCTGTCGAACGAGTTTCGCCGTTACGATATTCGCTGCGCCGACGCGCTGCCGGGGCTGATCCGGACCGGGATGCCCAGCGAGGAGATGATGGCGGCGGCGCCGGACAAGGGGCCATTCCGGCTGATTGAGGCCATTGAAGTAGCCAGGGCGGTGTGGGACAGCTACCACTCGGACCAGCTGCACTGGTACATCCCCGAGGAGCTGGCCGAGCTGGACAAGGCCGCCGGCAACAACCCGGAGCTGCTGCGCGACAAACTCGGTCGCCACATGCAGCCCTGAGCGACATATCAGCGCACCCCGCAGCCCAGACGCTTGCGAGCGCGGGCTGCAGAGGGGTAGCCTTGCAGCCTCTTTCCGACAACCACGAGTCTGCCCCAATGAAAACCCTGGTCTGGGATCTTCCCCTGCGTCTGTTTCACTGGCTGCTGGCACTGACCGTCACCGGCGCGCTGGTGACCATCAGCCTCGGCGGCAACTGGATCGAATGGCACGAGCGCTTCGGCATCGCGGTCGTCGGCCTGCTGGCCTTCCGTCTGGTCTGGGGCGTCTGTGGCTCGACCCACTCACGCTTTGCCAGCTTCTTTCCGACACCGGCTCGTATCAAGGCCTATCTGGGCGGCCGCTGGCAGGCACTGGGGCATAATCCGATCGGCGCGCTGTCGGTATTCGCGTTGCTGGGGCTGATGGCGTTTCAGGCAGTAACCGGGCTGTTCAGTAACGACGACGTGGCCTTCTATGGTCCGCTCAGCCGACTGGCTTCGAGCGACACCGGCAGCCTGCTCAGCGGCTGGCACCGTTCCACCGAAGAGCTGATCTACGCCCTGCTGGCGCTGCACATTCTCGCCATTGTGCTGTACCGCCTGCGCGGCAAGAACCTGGTTGGTCCGATGATTCACGGCAAGGCAGAGGTGCCGGCCAATCAGGTTGAACAGGTCAGGGGCGGCGGCTGGGTTGCGCTGATCATCACGCTGGTCATCGCCGGCGCAGCCATCTGGTTTGCCACCGGCACCTGGATTCCCGCACCGCCGCCGGCGCCCGCCGTGCCAGCCTGGTAAGCCCCGGGAAGGCCGATAACCGCCCGATCAAACAAAAACCCGCCAATTGGCGGGTTTTGTCGGCTAACCTGACGACTCAGTCCATCTTGTACTTGTCGTGGCAGGCCTTGCAGGTCTTGCCCACTTCGGCGAACGCCAGGCGAATTTCCGACTGGTCGCCGGTTGCCGCTTTCTCGGCCAGGGTGTTGGCGGCGGTACCCATGTTGCCGGCCAGTTGAGCCACATCCTGCATGTTTTCAAACAGCGACGGATCTGCACTGGTACGCACATCGCCGATGTCCTTCTCGGTACCCGGACCAAACAGCGCGCCGATGCCCGAGTTGGCAATCGCAGCAATGGTATTGGCAGCGGCTTCTACCTGCTGCTGGTTGTACTCGACGCTGCCATCAATGACCTGCGCCTTGATCTTGCCCATGTTCCAGGCCATGTAGCTGAAACCGGCCTGACGGGTTTCAATCTGCTTCTCGGGGTCCATCGCAGCGGCGGACAGGCTGGCAGCGAGCAGGGCGGAGCCCAGCAGGGTTGTCATCACGGTTTTCATACAAACTCCTTTTTTTACTGTTATGACGCTTCACTTTCCGCAGGTGTTGATCCCGAGCAGCGGATACAGCGGGCAGAAGCGAAAGACGCCGGTTGCCAGCGGCACCAACCCGATCCAGCCCCACAAACCGATGGTGCCGGTCAGGGTCAGGGCAATCAGCACGACTCCTGCGAGGATGCGAAGAACACGGTCAATAGTACCTACATTGGCTTTCATGGCTACTCTCCTGAGTGCTCTGGGGCGCGGTCTCTGACCTTGCCCAGGGTGTTGAAGGCGATATCCGTGCTGGGGAAAACCCCGGCGATCTGCTGCCGTATCCAGTCGGTGTGCTGCAGTTGATCCATGACCGGGCCCTTGACCTCCGCGAGGTGCAGACGAATGTCCCGCTCGCGCAGCCCTTCGGTCAGCTCGCTGAGCATGTCCAGCCCAGTGCTGTCGATGTGGTTGACCGCTGACAGAATCAGTAACACTTCTCTGGTATCAGGATAGTCGGCCAGCGCCTGTGAAATGGCCTGTTCGACCGCCTTGGTGTTGGCAAAAAAGATGTTTTCATCGATCCGCAGGGCCAGCAGGTGCGGTTCAATTTCAACCAGATGGCGTTTGGTATTGCGGAAGTAGTGGGTATCCGGCACCCGGCCGACCACTGCCACGTGGGGGCGACTGCCGCGCCAGAGCTGGGCGACGATGGCAAAACACACGCCCAGCACGATGCCCGCCTCGATCCCCAGCACCAGCACGCCAACGGCGGTGCTGAGCAGGGTCAGACCTTCGGCCCGGTCATAACGCCAGGCCCGGCGCAAGCTGGCCAGATCGACCAGCGGCACCACTGCAACCAGAATCACCGCCGCCAGCACAACCTGCGGCAACCAGGCAAACAGCGGCGCGATGCTGATCAGAATCAGACCAACCAGCAGCGCCGAGAAGACGCCGGCAAGCGGTGTATTGGCACCGGCCTCGATGTTGACACTGGAGCGGGAGAAGCCGCCACAGACGGCAAAGCCGCCGCTCAGACCGGCACCAATGTTGGCGGCACCCAGCCCGAGCAGTTCGCGATCCGGGTCGATGCTCTGGCGCTTGCGCCGCGCCAGTGACTGGGCGATCGAGACACTTTCGACAAAGCTGACCAGACTGATCAACGCCGCCGGCAGCAGCAATGAGCGCAGCGCCGACAGATCCGGCGTATTCCACACCAGCTCCGGCAGTCCGGCGGGAATCTCCCCGACTACCGGGACGCCCTTGCTGGGCAAATCGGCCAGCAGGGTAATCACCACACCCAGCACCACCACCAGAATCGGCGCCAGCTTGGCCAGCAGACTGGCGAGTGTCGCAGACAGGCCGAGCCCGCGCAGGTGACCAGCCAGCTTTCCGCGCGCATACAGCAACCAGCCGAGCGCGACCAACCCCATCGCCAGCACCAGTGAATTGCCGGTATTCCAGCTGCCCAGCAGATCAAGTGGGGAATCCGGCCAGCCACGCAGGCCGAGCAGCTTCGGCAACTGACTGAGCACAATCAGAATCGCCGCACCGCTGATAAAGCCGCTGATCACCGGATGGCTGAGAAAATTCGCCAGAAAACCGAGGCGCAGCAAGCCGAACCCCAGCAGCATCAGCCCCGACAGCAGCGCCAGCCAGATCGCCAACTGCAGGTAATCAGCGGAGCCAACCGTCGCAAGCGGCGCGAGCAGAGTGGCGGTCATCAAGCCGGTGACCGCCACCGGCCCGACCGACAGGGTCATACTGCTGCCCAGCAATGCATAACCGATCAGCGGCAAAATGCTGGCATACAAGCCGATCTGCACCGGCAACCCGGCGAGCATGGCGTAGGCCATGCTCTGCGGGATGATCATGATGCCAACCACCAGGCCGGCTGTCAGATCACCCGCCAGCCAGGCGCGCCGATAGTGGCGCATCCAGCCGAACAGCGCATTGCTGCCCGGCGGTTGCAGGCGCAGATCCTGACTCACGCCTTCACCTGGCGGTCATACAGGGCAAACAGCCACATGCCAAGCAGCATAGCGGCCACCAGCAGCAGTGCCTGCGGGATCAGGGCTGACGCTGCAACCAGAGCCGGGCCAGGGCAGAAACCTGCTACCCCCCAGCCGGCGCCGAACAGCAGACTGCCGAGCACCAGCCGACGGTCGATGGTGCGGCTGGTCGGCAACTGTGCCTGCTCACCGCGCAGGGTAGTACCACGACGCTGAATCCACTGCATGGGCACGAAGGCAACGCCAATCGCCCCCGCCATGACCAGCGCCAGCGAAGGGTCCCAGGCCCCCGCCAGATCGAGAAACCCAAGCACCTTGGCCGGATTGGCCATACCCGAAATCAGCAGGCCGAAACCGAACAGCAGGCCGCTGGCCAATGCAATCAGTCCACGCATGATTCAGACTCCCGGCAGATGACGCAGCACGAACACGGTGACAAAGCCCGCGCCCATAAAACTCAGAGTAGCGACCAGCGAGCGCGGCGACAGCCGCGACAGCCCGCAGACACCGTGACCGCTGGTACACCCCGAGCCCAGCCGCGAACCAAAGCCCACCAGCAGGCCGCCGACGATCAGCGCGAGCGGGCCAGCCTCCACCTGCACGCTGATCTCGCCTGCCACGGCCAGATAGATCCAGGGCGCCAGCAGTAACCCGAGCACAAACAGCAGCGCCTCGCCGTTACCCGCCTGCGGCGTCAGCAGCCGGCCGACCAACCCGCTGATACCGGCGATGCGGCCATTGAACAGCATCAGCAATGCCGCAGCTGCGCCGATCAAGGCACCACCCAGCAACGCCGACAACGGGGTAAACGCCGCCCAATCAATGTTCATCAGCTGTCTCCTCGGCGCAGTAAAGGCCGTACAGGGTATGCAGAATAGCCAGTGCCTCACGGCTGGCCACACGGTAGTAAACGAGTTTGCCCTCGCGGCGGGTATCCACCAGCCCCTCACGGCGCAGCACGGCCAGTTGCTGCGACAGGGTCGGCTGGACGATGCCCAGCAGCTCTTCAAGCTCACCAACATTGCGCTCACCATCGACCAGCTGACACAGCAGCAGCAAGCGGTCACGGTTGGCCAGCGCCTTGAGCAGCTGGTGGGCCTGATCAGCAGAGCTGCGCAGACGCTGGATATCGGATTGGTTATTCATGACAGCAGTACGATCTCTCGGAACATTCTATTGACTAACAATATATAAAAAAATAGATTGTTTGCAAGCACGCCAATCGAAAGGGAGCACCCGATGAGTGAAAACCGTGTAGAAGTCACCCTTGAGCAGCAGCAGGGCTATCGATTTGAAGCCCGCTTCAGCGGTGGCACGCCACCGCTGATCACCGACGAGCCGGCACCACTGGGTAATAACGAGGGCCCCAGCCCGGCCCAGCTGCTGGTTACCGCTATCGCCAACTGTCTGAGTGACAGTCTGATCTTCGCCCTGGCCAAATTCCGCCAGCCGAACGACGGCATCCGCACCGAGGCGGTCGGGCTGATCGGGCGCAACGAGGAGAACCGCATGCGCGTGGTCGGCGTGGAAGTAACCCTGCATCTGGGCCATCCGGCCAGCGCATTCGAGCGGCTGGAGCGGATTCTCGATCAATTCGAGCAATTCTGTACCGTGTCGCAGAGCGTTGCGGCAGCCTTGCCGATTCAGCTCACCGTGCTCGACAGCGACGGGGTCAAGCTCAAGGGCTGAACAGCTCGAAGCCGAGCAGCGTCTGCACCAGCGTGGCGTTGGCAATGTCGATAAAGAAGGCGCCGAGCAGCGGGATCACCAGATAGGCCTTGGGGCTGGGGCCGTAACGGCTGGTCAAGGCATCCATATTGGCGATGCCGACTGGCGTGGCGCCCAGCCCCATGCCGATAAACCCCGCGCTGATACAGGCCGCGTCGTAATTGCGGCCCAGCAGCGGGAAGACCAGAAACACGGTAAACAGGGTAATCACCACGGCCTGTATCAGCAGCATGATGCCGATCACTCCGAACGCGCCCTGCAATGACAGCAGCGGCAGGCTGATCAGGCTCATGCCGAGAAACAGCTGCAGGCTCAGATCGCCAACCAGTTGAATCGGCCTGGCATCGACCTCCACGCCCGCCATATCCAGCCCGTTGGCCAGCACAATGCCGAGGAACATGGCGGTCAGAAACGCCGGCAGCCGCAGGCCCAAGCCTGACAGCCAGTCGTAGACGCTGGCACCAAGGGCAAAACACAGCGCGATCAGCAGGACCGCAGTAAGCAGATGATCCAGGTCGATCAGGTACGTGGTCTTGCCGCGCCCTTCCAGATGCGGCAACTCGCTCTCCACCTCGGTGCTCACCAGCCCATGACGGCGAATCAGCCAGGCCGACACGGGCCCGCCCAGCAGACCACCGCTGATCAGGCCGGCGGTCGCCATCGCCAGCCCCAGGGTACTGGCGTCGGCCAGTTGGAAATGTTCCTCGAACAACTGCCCCCAGGTGAGCGCGGTGCCGTGGCCGCCGGCCAGCGAGATGCTGCCGCCAATCAGCCCGTACACGGGGCTTTCCCCCAGTCCCAGCGCCAGCAGCGTACCCACCAGGTTCTGACACAGCAGCAACACCACCGCCAACCCCAGCATGATCGCCAGCGCGCGCCCGCCGGCCAGCAACTGACGCAACCGCGACGAAAGCCCGATGGTGCTGAAGAAGGCGATCAGCAGCAGATCGCGCAGCTGCAGATCAAACTGAATCTCGCGATTACTGACCAACTGCAGCACCGCCACCAGCGCACTGATCGGTAGCCCGCCACTGACCGCCGCCGGGATGTTGTAACGGCTGAGCAGACTGACCCGCTGGTTGATCCAGTAGCCCAGCCACAAGGCAATCACCGTCAGCGCCAGCGTGGTTGGCGTGTTGATCAGCAGAGCAGTCTGTTCCATGACAGGTCTCGAGTTGGTGGCGTGGGGCAGCAGGGGATAAGCATATACGCAGGGGCGGGGAGGCGAGCAAACGCCATTTCCTTTCAGCTGGCTATTGGTGCGGCTGTAGTGGTCTACTAATCCCGGACACCAAGTTAGGCGGTAGAATCGCCATCAGCGAGGTGTTCAATGAGCAAACAACGTCGATCCTTTTCGGTCGAGTTCAAACATGATGCAGCGGCCTTGGTCGTCGACCAAGGCTAT
>NZ_JBSXON010000020.1:0-19293 GCF_056859475.1 Halopseudomonas sp. L-58 | reverse complement strand
GTTTACGCGGGCGAGTAGCGCAGGGTTGGCAGGAAATAGGACGGCAGCCTGTTTGAGGCTCGCAGAGCCGAGTTCTGCCGGCCCCTGCCAACCCGAGCAACGCAGCGAACCCGAAGGGCCGCGTAGTCGGGTGCCCGGGGGATCGCCAAGCGGCCCCCTTTGGCTCGCCGTGAAGGCGAAAAGCGGATGATCAGACAGCGCCGAAGTGACCGGCATGACCGCCAACTCCCATGGATCCTCGCCTTCGCGAGGATGACGTGTGGGGAGTGATGTCTAGTGCATAAGCCAGAAGGCCAACCTGCAAGGCAACGCCCTTAGAACCCCTCCAACACCAATTTCCCCCGCGCCTTACCACTCTCCAGCAACGCATGCGCGCGCTTAAGATTGGCCGCGTTGATCGCGCCGTAGTGCTCACCCAAGGTGCTGCGCAGGGTGCCGGCATCAACCAGTTCGGCGACCCGTTGCAGCAACTTGCCCTGCTCGACCATGTCAGCGGTTTCGAACATGCTGCGGGTGAACATGAACTCCCAGTGGAAGGACGCGCACTTACGCTTGAGCACGCTCATGTCGAGCGGGCCGAAGTCGTCGATCACGCCGAGGCGGCCTTGCGGGGCGATGCAGTCGCCGTATTGCGGGAAGTGCTGATCGGTGTGGGTCAGCGAGGCAATCAGTTCGACGTCCTTTAAGCCTAGCGCCTGCAACTGCGGCAGCAACGGCTGGCTGTGGTCGATGACGTGATGCGCACCCAGGCCCTTGACCCACTCCACGCTCTCGGCGCGGGCAGCGGTGGCAACCACGGTGAGTTTGGTCAACTGGCGGGCGAGCTGAACCAGAATCGAGCCGACGCCACCGGCGGCGCCAACCACTAAGAGAGTCTGGCCTTCACCGCCGCCCTCACTCACACCCAGCCGATCAAACAGCAGCTCCCAGGCAGTGATCGCGGTCAACGGCAGCGCGGCGGCTTCAGCGGCAGACAGCGACAGCGGCGCGAGGGCAGCGATGCGGGCGTCGACCAGTTGATACTCGGCGTTGCTGCCGGGCCGTTCCAGCGCACCGGCGTAATAAACCCGGTCGCCAGCGGCAAAACCGGATACGGACGCGCCGCAGCTGACCACCTCACCCACCGCGTCCCAGCCGATGACTTCCGGGGTATCGCCAGTAGCGGAGCGGCGGCTACGAATCTTGGTGTCGACCGGGTTAACCGACACGGCGGCAACCTTGACCAGCAAGTCCTGCGGGCCGGGGGCGGGCATGGGCAGTTCCAGGTCAATCAGGGCATCGGCGCGGTCCAGCGCGCCAGCTTCAAAGTATCCAATCGCTTTCATTCGGGTACCTCCGGGGCTGTTCGGTCAGTTGCGTACAGCTTGACTTGCGCGGATGCGAAGAAAAAGATGCGCAAAAGCAAATCACTTTATTGATTACGATGAAAATCCAACGACTCGACGACTTGGCGCTGTTCCTCACTACGGTAGACGCCGGCAGCTTTTCTGCCGCGGCGCGCCAGCTGGACGTGGCGCCGGCGGTCGCCAGTGCAGCGATCAAGCGGCTGGAAGCGCAGCTGGGCGTGCGACTGTTCGAGCGCACCACTCGCCGCCTGCGCCTGAGCGAGGCGGGCGAACGCTTTTTGCCCGATGCCCGCCAAGCCTGGCAGCACCTGCGCGACGCCGAACAGGCGCTGGATGCCGACGCCCACGCGCTGACCGGTACCCTGCGCCTGACCCTGCCATCCAACCTGGCGCGCAGCCATCTGCTCGACTGGTTGGAAGACTATCTGGCCGAGCGCCCGGCGGTGCGGCTGGAAATGCAGGTGAGTGACCGGGTGGCGGACCTGTACCAGCAGCCGATTGATCTGGCGGTGCGCTACGGTCAGCCGGAAGACTCGCGCTTTATCGCCCTGCCGCTGGCCCCGGACAACCGCCGGGTGCTGGTCGCCTCACCCGATTATCTGGCCCGTCACGGCAAACCCGGCTCGCTGAGCGAGCTGCAACAGCACGCCTGCCTGCTCTATCGGTTGGGGGACGCGGTGCACGACCGTTGGCACTTCGACCTGCCGGGCGAGCCACAGATCAAGGTGCGTGGTACGCGTATCAGCGACGACGGCGACGTGGTGCGGCTGTGGGCGCTGCGGGGGCTTGGCGTGGCGTACAAGTCTTATCTGGATGTATCCCGCGAACTCGCCTCGGGCGAGCTGGTGCAATTGTTGCCACAGCTGCCGGGCGAACTGGCGCCCGTGCACCTGTTGCTGATTCATCGCCAGCGCCTGAACCCGGCGTTGCGCGAGCTGGCGCAGGCGATGGCGCAGTTCTGTCAGCAGCTGTGATCTGATCGCCACTCGGCCACGGCAGGCCGTGGCCCTGGGCAAGGAGACTACCTGGTCTGCCGTAGGGACGCGACACGTCGCGTCCGGTGCCACGTGCGGAGACAACAACGTGCTACTCGTCGCACTGCTGCTCCAGCGCGGCGGTGCGCGCTTCGGGCTCCAACGCGCCTAATGCCGCAACCCGCTGGTGAAAGTCAGCCCAGCCATTGCTGCGCTGATACAGGCACTCAAACGCCGGCACCCACTGGTCGTAAAGGCCGAACGGCAACAACCGAGCGTTGTTCAGGTCAGCGGCAAACCAGTGGTCGAAGCGCTGGTCGCCGTCCCATTCGCTGTCGCGCAGGCTGGCGTAATCGCTGCGCAGCCGGGCGAGGATCGCGGCCTTGCCGCTGCGCTTGGCGTCGTCTGGCTGGGTGCTCTGATACAGGGCTTCCAGCTCGCTGCGAGCGGCCAGCACCAGTTGAATAAACGCCCGCTCGCGCTCGCGGCCTGTCGAGTCGTGCGCGGCTCGCCCCTGCGCCCCGAGCCAGTCGCGCAGGCCCTGCTGGCCGACAAAGCTGGCATAGGACTCGTTGAAGGCGGTGTCGTCCTTTACATAAAAACGCTGGTGCGCCAGCTCGTGGAACAGCATCTCGGCGAGATAGTCGTCGCTCCAGTGCAGCATGGAGCTAAACAGCGGGTCGTCGTACCAGCCGAGGGTCGAGTAGGCGGGGATGCCGGCGACATAGACGTCCTTGCCACGCGCACGCCAGTCATCGGCGGCTTGCTCGGCGCGGGCCTGGTCGAAATAGCCCTTGTAGGCGATGCAGCCGAAGAACGGGTAACAGTGCGGCACCGGCGCCAGCGACAGTTCATCGGTGACAAACAGATTCCACAGCGGGTAGGGGCCCGGCAGCGCGGCGTAGCGGGTGTAGGTGGTGTTGTCCGGCAGGGCCAGCGCCTCGACTGCGTAGCGGCGAATCTGGCTGGCGGTGCGCAGGCGCTCGGCCAGTTGCGAGTCGGTCTGCGGGTCGGCAATCAGCTGCTCAATGGGCTCGGCGCGGGCCATCAGCGCACGCTGGCCCTGCCAGCTCTGATACAGATAGCCAACCGAGCTGCAGCCGGACAGCCAGAGCAGGCAGGCGCCGAGGCCAAGGGTCGCGAGGCGCTTCATGCGTCGGCCTGCTGCAGCGCCTTGCCGAGCCAGTCTGCCAGTTGCTGCGCCGGGCCCTGGGGCTGGCGCTCCGGTACCCAGAGGCCGAGCTGGTGACGGGTCTCGACAAAGCCCCAGGGCGCGAGCAGGCGGCCGGCGGCGATGTCATCCGCAACCAGCAGCTGCGGCGCGATAGCCACGCCAAGGCCGGAAAGCGCCGCCTCCAGCAGGTAATACAGGTGCTCGAAGCCCTGACCGTTGCGCAATTGAGCCGCATCCAGTCCCTGCCGCTCGGCCCAGTCACGCCAGGCGCCAGGCCGTGAACGGGTGTGCAGCAGCGCTTCGCCGAGCAGCACCTCGGCCGGTTGATCGAGCAGGCGCGCAGCACCCGCGTAGCGCGGACTGAGCACCGGGCCGATGCGCTCCTGCCGCAGCGGATACACCTGCATGTCGGCCGGCCACGGCGGCTCGGCGTAGAGCAGGGTGGCGCTGACGCCGGGGCGGCGCGGGTCGAGTTCGCCTTCAGAGGCCGACAGGTGCAGGTTCAGGTCGGGCAGTTCGGCGTTCAGGCGGTCCAGCCGCGGAATAAACCAGCGCGCCAGCAGGCTGCCCGGACAGGCCAGCAGGAAGGGCGCCTGTTGCTGGTCCTGACGCAGCGCCATGCACGCCTCGCGCAGCCCGTCGAAGGCGTCGCGGCAGGCATCGCGCAGCTGGCGACCGGCCGGGGTCAGGCTGATGCCGCGCCCGGCCTTGCTGAACAGCGCGATGCCGAGCTCGTCTTCAAGCTGACGAATCTGCCGGCTGACGGCGCCGTGGGTGACGTGCAGTTCGCCTGCCGCCTGACTCACGCTTTCCAGTCGGGCAGCGGCTTCGAAGGCGCGCAGAGCGTTTAGCGAGGGAAGATCTCTGGCCATGGGACTTGTCACTTTTTCTCACATGTTGCGGCCATCTTATCGATTTTTTCCCGCCTGCGCTTGCCCTAATCTGCGTCCAACGCTCAGGAGGTTCTATCCATGCCCAATCATAATTATCGCCGTGAAGCCGACGCCCTCGGGCAGTTCGGCCAGTTTGGCGGCCGCTTTGTCGCCGAGTCGCTGATGCCGCTGGTGCTGCAGCTGGAACAGGCCTACAACGAGGCCCGCGCCGAGCCCGCGTTTATCGCCGAGCTGGACCGCTTCAACGCCGAGTTCATCGGCCGCCCCAGCCCGCTGTATTTCGCCGAACGGCTCACCGAGCAGTACGGTGGCGCGAAGATCTTCTTCAAGCGCGAGGAGCTGAATCACACCGGCGCGCACAAGATCAACAACTGCATCGGCCAGGCCCTGCTGGCCCGCCGCATGGGCAAGCCGCGGATCATCGCCGAAACCGGCGCCGGCATGCACGGCGTGGCAACCGCCACCGTGTGTGCGCGCTTCGGCCTGCAGTGCGTGGTCTACATGGGCGCGACCGACATTCACCGTCAGCGCGACAACGTCGCCCGCATGCGCCTGCTGGGTGCCGAGATCGTCCCCGTGACCTCCGGCACCGGCACCCTGAAAGACGCCATGAACGAGGCGCTGCGCGACTGGGTGACCAACGTCGACAACACCTTCTACATGATCGGCACCGTGGCCGGTCCGCACCCCTACCCGACGCTGGTACGCGACTTTCAGGCGATCATCGGCCGCGAGGCGCACCAGCAGATGCTGGAACGCGAAGGCCGTCTGCCCGACAGCCTGGTCGCCTGTATCGGCGGTGGCTCCAACGCCATGGGCCTGTTCCACCCGTTCCTCGATTACCCCGAGGTGCAGATGGTCGGCGTGGAAGCGGCCGGTCACGGCATCGACACCGGCAAGCACGCCGCCAGCCTGAAGGGCGGCACGCCCGGCGTGCTGCACGGCAATCGCACCTACCTGCTGCAAGACGGTGACGGTCAGATTGCCGACGCCCACTCGATCTCCGCCGGTCTGGACTACCCCGGCATTGGCCCCGAACACGCCTGGTTGCACGAGCAGGGTCGCATCGAATACGTCGCGGTAACCGATCAGCAGGCGCTGGACGCCTTCCACAACTGCTGCCGCACCGAAGGCATTATCCCGGCGCTGGAAACCTCGCACGCGCTGGCCGAAGTGGCGCGCCGCGCGCCGACGCTGCCAAAGGATCACCTGATGGTGGTCTGCCTGTCCGGCCGTGGTGACAAGGATATGCCGACGATTCTGGAGGCAGGCTTGTGAGAAACGTATTCGAGGCAGCACATGCAAGGCAAAAACAGGCGAAAAAGCGCAGTTTATGTCTGATAAATGAGCATTTTGAGCCTGTTTTTAACGCAGCAGGTGCAACGCAGGCAGTTTCTCATAGCCTGCCGGGTTTGATGGAGGAAGCACAATGAGCCGTCTCGAACAACGCTTTGCCGACTGCGCCCGTGACAACCGCGCGGCCCTGGTGACCTACATCTGCGCCGGTGATCCGGACTTCGATACCAGTCTGGAACTGCTGCAGGGCCTGCCCGCCGCAGGCGCCGATATCATCGAACTGGGCATGCCGTTCAGCGACCCGACCGCCGACGGCCCGACCATTCAGGCCGCGGCCCTGCGCGCCCTGCAGGGTGGGCAGAATCAGCAGCGCACGCTGGAGCTGGTGCGCCGTTTCCGCGAACAGAACCAGAGCACGCCGCTGGTGCTGATGGGTTACTACAACCCGATCCATCGCTACGGCGGTGCGGACTTTATTCGTGACGCCGCAGAGGCCGGTGTGGACGCCCTGCTGGTGGTCGACCTACCGCCCGAGCACGACAACGAACTGGGCCCGACAGCGCGCGACGCCGGTCTGCAGATGATTCGTCTGGCAACGCCAACCACTGACGCCCAGCGCCTGCCCAGAGTGCTGGAGCACGCCAGCGGCTTTCTCTACTACGTCTCGCACAACGGCGTCACCGGCGTCGGCGCAGCGGATCACACCGCGGTGGCGCAGGCATTGGAAGGCATTCGCGCGCAGGGCAGTGTGCCGATCTGCGTTGGCTTTGGCGTGCGCCGGGCCGAGCAGGCAGCGCCGCTGGCGCAGGTCGCCGATGGGGTGGTGGTGGGTTCAGCGCTGATCGAGGCGCTGCAGCAGGGCGGCGTGGCAGCGGCGCTCGGGCTGACTGCCGAGTTGGCCGCTGCAATGCCGCGTCAGGCCTGACGTAACGCGGCCAGCACCGGCGCAGTGTCCGGACGGACGCCGCGCCACAGGGCAAAGGCCTCGGCGGCCTGCTCCACCAGCATGCCGAGGCCATCGATGCAGCGCGCCGCGCCGCGCTCTCGGGCCCAGCGGTTGAACGGGGTCTCTTCGGCGCCGTACATCATGTCATAGCACCAGGTGTGGCCGGGCTTGATCAGGCTGTCGGGAATAGGCGGCAGTTCACCGGCCAGACTCGCCGACGTCGCATTGATGATCAGGTCTACCGGCTCGACCAGCCATTGCAGGCCGGCAGCGGCGATCGGCCCCTGATCGACAAACAGCGCCGCCAGCTCTTCCGCCTTGCTGACCGTGCGGTTGATCACGCACAGATGCTGCGGACCTGCCGCCAGCAGCGGCTGAATTACCCCGCGAGCGGCACCGCCGGCACCGACCAGCAGCACACTCAAACCTTTCAGCGACAGCCCGGCGTTGACCTCGATGTCGCGCACTAGGCCCTTACCGTCGGTGTTGTCACCGAGCAGGCTGCCATCTTCACGGCGCATGATGGTGTTGACCGCGCCGGCGCGCTCGGCCGCCGGGGTGTGTTCATCCACCAGCGCCCAGGCTTGCTCCTTGAACGGTACGGTGACATTGACACCTCGGCCTTCGCGCAGAAAGTCGCGCACGCTGCCGATGAAGTTGTCGAGCGGCGCCAGCAGCTTGCCGTACTCCAGCTGCTGACCGGTCTGCTCGGCGAACATGGCATAGATCAGCGGCGACTTGCTGTGCTCGATCGGGTTGCCGACAACGGCGTAACGGTCCATCAGGCGTCTCCTGCCAGCCAGTCACGCGGGGAGAGGTAGCGCTCGGTCAGCTCGGCTTCCGGGCTGCCCGGCTCGGGCTGCCAGTTGTAGCCCCAGCGCACGGTCGGTGGCAGCGACATCAGAATCGACTCGGTGCGCCCGCCGGTCTGCAGGCCGAACAGGGTGCCGCGGTCGTAGACCAGGTTGAACTCGACGTAGCGGCCACGGCGGAATTCCTGGAACTGCTTTTGTTCGGGCGTCCAGGCACTGTTGCGACGGCGCTCGAGAATCGGCAGATAGGCCTCAAGGTAGGCGTCGCCAATGGCGCGCATGAAGGCAAAACTGCGCTCGAAGCCCCATTCGTTCAGGTCATCGAAGAACAGGCCGCCGATACCGCGGGCCTCGCCTCGGTGCTTGAGGTAGAAGTATTCATCGCACCATTTTTTGTAGCGCGGATAGACGTCGTCACCGAAGGGTGCGCAGGCGTCACGGGCAACCCGGTGCCAATGCACGCAGTCTTCTTCGTTGGCGTAGTAGGGCGTCAGATCGAAGCCGCCACCAAACCACCAGACCGGATCGGCGCCGTCTTTCTCGGCGATAAAGAACCGCACGTTGGCGTGCGAGGTCGGCACGAAGGGGTTTTCCGGGTGCATTACCAGCGACACGCCCATGGCCTGGAAGTGACGACCCGCCAGCTCGGGGCGGTGCGCGGTAGCCGAGGGCGGCATGCCGTCACCAAAGACGTGAGAGAAGCCGACACCGCCCTTTTCCAGCAGCGCACCGTCGGTAATGATCCGCGAGCGGCCACCGCCGCCACCGGGCCGCTCCCAGGCGTCCTCAATGAACTGCTCGCGTCCGTCTGCCGCCGCCAGGGCGGTGCAGATACGGTCCTGCAGATCCATCAGATAGGCTTTTACCGCGGCAACATCGGCGGCGCTGGGTTGGTCCTGTTTCACGTGGAATCTCTCCGGGCGGCTCAGGCGCCGCGTATGACTTGGTCGGTTTGCAGATCGCGAATGATACTGGGATTACGCGCGCCACCCAACGCACCGGGGACAATGGCGTCCAGTTCGCCGTGAAAATACTGCTCAACCCGCAACCGCGAACGCGCCGAAGGGCGGCCAGCCGGATTGGCCGAGGTCGACACCAGCGGCCCGGCGACAGCGCACAGCTGGCGCACGATGGGGTGCGTGGTTACCCGCAGGGCGACGGTATCGTGGGCACCGGTGATCCATGCGGGCAGACGGCCCTGATGCGGCACCAGCCAGGTATTCGGCCCCGGCCAGGACAGCCGCAGCTTGGCCAACTGGCCGTCCGGCAAATCCCAGAGCAGGAAGTCGAACTGCTCAATTTCACCAGCAATCAGAATCAGGCCCTTGTGCACAGGACGTTGCTTGAGGTTGAGCAGCCGCTCCACCGCCGCGCCGTTCCAGGGGTTGCAGCCCAGCCCCCAGACGCCCTCGGTCGGATAGGCAATCACGCCGCCGGCCTGCAGCAAGCGATTCAGACGGGTAATGCGCCAGTTTGCCAGCATGTGAACTCCACCTCGGTTGATTGCTGCGACAGTAGCCGAGCCCGGCCCGGCACTCAAGGCTGGCGGCGACAATAGCCACCGGCGGCCACCAGCACCTGCCCTGCCAGTTCCAGCTCCAGCAGTTGCTGCAGCACCTCGGACATACCCAGCCCGGAGTGCTGGGCCAGCCAGTCGGGGCTAACCGGATCAAACCCCAGCCAGCGCCATAGCGGTGAGTCGGGCGCGTCTGTAACCTGCTTTTCAGCCGCCTCAAGCGCTGTGGCAAGCGGTATTTTCAGGGCATCCAGCACGTCCTGAACCTGCTCAACCAGGCAGGCCCCTTCACGCAGCAAGCGGTGGCAACCACGGGCCTGTACATTGTGAATCGAGCCGGGCATGGCAAACACCTCGCGGTTCTGCTCCAGTGCCATGCGCGCGGTGATCAATGAGCCGCTGTTGAGGCTGGCCTCGACCACCAGCGTACCCAGACTCAAACCGCTGATGATGCGATTACGCCGTGGAAACTGGGCCGGATGCGGCTCGCTGTCAGGCCACAGCTCGGAGACCAGCGCCCCGCCGGCGTCGACAATCGCCTCGGCCAACTTGCGGTGCCGGCGCGGATAGCACCGCTCAAGACCCGTACCCCAGACCGCAACCGTCTGACCGCCGGCATCCAGTACGCCCTGATGGCAGGCGCCATCCACACCCAGTGCCATGCCGCTGGTGACCGTCAGCCCGGCGCGGCAAAACTCGCGGGCAAACTGCCGGGCGGTTTCCGCACCCAGCGGGCTCGGATGGCGGGTGCCGACCATGGCAATCTGCGGGTCATGCAGCACCTCGATCCGGCCGCGTACAAACAGCAGCGGCGGCGGGTCGCTGATCGACGCCAGCAGCGGCGGGTAGTCCGGATCATCCAGAAACAGCAGATGGCAGCCATCCTGCTGCTGCCAGTCAAGCGCCAGGGCGAGCCGCTCGCGCAGCACAGGATCACCCGCGCGCCAGCGTCGCAGGCTGGTCAGCACAGCCGGTGGGACACCAAGATCGGCCAATGCGCACAGATCGGCGGCCATGAAATCGGACGGGGAGACGGCATGCGAGCGCAAGCGCTGGAAAAAGCGGGGGCCAACACCGTCGAGCAGCATCAGCTCCAACCAGGCCTGCCGCTCGGCGGACAGGTCGGTAAGCATGGATCATCCTTGATCAGAAAGGGCCAACAGTTGAAACAACAAGGCCGCCCGAAGGCGGCCTTGGCAGTGCATTCCCCGTCAGGGGTTACGAATCTCGTCGAGAATCGCCATCTGACGGCTGGCCTGCAACACGATGCCGTAGCTCATCTTGTTGTACACGCGGAACACCATCAGCAGGCCGGCACGCTCGGCGGGCAATTGCACTCGCTCGTTGCGCACGCGGTCACGAACGATCTCGCCGCGCTTGTAGATGGCCAGCACGTTGCCAACCTCCAGACCGTCGCGCTCGCCCTTGTCGAGCAGCACCACGTCATACTGACCGATCTGGGTCACGCCGTTGGGCACGTCCATGATCAGGCCGTTGATTTCCTGACTCGGCTCGCTGGGGAAGAAGGTCGACGCAACCGCGCGCTCTTCGGACTCCAGCAGACGGTCATTGACCAGCACTTCCTGACGGCTGCGGGTCACGTTGACGGTCGCGATATCGTCTTCGACTGCCGCTACATTACCGTTGCCGATTTCCTGCAGGTGAATGCCCAGCAGCTCGCCGGTTTCGGGATTGACGTAAGTCTTGCCACGGCGATAGATCTCGTAAGCCGGCACATTGCCGGAAAAGTCGCCACGGGCGTAAACCTTGCTGCCCGCACCCAGCACCACGCTTTCCGCCTCACCGCCGATGATGTAGGGCGCCATCTCGATGGTGGCTTCATCTTCGACTACCCGGCCTGCACGCAGGAACGCGTTGATGGCATCCAGCGGGATGGACGGGATCGCCTCGGCGATCGGTTTGACCCGCGCCTGCGGCGACAGCTTGATGGTGCCGCCGTTACCACGGTTGAGCATCAACCGCGGCTGGCCATCAATGTACACCAGCGAAATGATATCGCCCGGATAGATCAGGTGGGGGTTGGCAATCTGCGGGTTGGCATGCCAGATTTCCGGCCATTTCCAGGGCAGGCTGAGAAAGCGCCCGGAGATATCCCATAGCGTGTCGCCCTTGACCACGGTGTAGCTGTCCGGGTGATCCTCCCTGAGAACAGACTCTTGCGCCTGCACCCATACGCTCGCCGCGAGCAACACGAGGCCGAGTAGTGTTTTCCTCATGACACGAATCCCTTTATTATAGAGGCCAGCATCCAGGTCGAATCGTGCTCCCACACGCCAGACCCGCTTTATTTCCAAGCTGCTCATAATCTTAGCAGCACAATTTAGATTTGTTCCAGACAAAGCGGTACAAACCCCTATGGCTATTCTCAACATACTGGAGTTTCCCGACCCGCGGCTACGGACCATAGCCAAGCCGGTCACCGCCGTGGACGCCAGAATCCAGCAGCTCGTCGACGATATGTTCGAGACCATGTACGACGCGCCCGGTATCGGCCTTGCCGCAACGCAGGTCAATGTACACGAGCGGGTCGTCGTCATTGATCTGTCCGAGGACAGGTCCGAGCCACGCGTATTCATCAATCCCGAGCTGGAGCCACTGACCGACGACCTTGAGCAAATGCAGGAAGGCTGTCTGTCGGTGCCAGGATTCTACGAGAACGTAGAACGCCCGGAGCGGGTCAGGGTCAGGGCACTTGATCGTGACGGCAACCCGTTCGACGAGGTCTATGAGGGTCTGCTTGCCGTCTGTATCCAGCACGAGTGCGACCACCTGAACGGTAAGCTGTTTGTGGATTACCTGTCCAACCTCAAGCGTGACCGCATTCGCAAGAAACTGGAGAAAATCCATCGCAGCCAGGCTCAGGCCTGATTTGCCAGCGGAATAACAAGGCTTGCTTCGGCAAGCCTTTTCTTTACGGACTCCCATGAAGCCGACCGACCTACGTATCGTTTTTGCCGGAACACCGGACTTTGCCGCCGCCCATCTGCATGCGCTGATTGATGCCGGGCTGAATATCGTGGCCGTCTACACGCAGCCCGACCGGCCCGCCGGCCGCGGCCAGAAACTGGCGATGAGTGCGGTCAAGACACTCGCGCTCGAGCATGGCCTGCCGGTAATGCAACCTGAACGGCTGCGTGACCCGGCAGACCAGCAGGCGCTGGCCGACCTCAGGCCCGATCTGCTGGTAGTGGTAGCCTACGGTCTGATCCTGCCGCAGGCAGTACTGGATATTCCCCGCCTGGGCTGCATCAACAGCCATGCCTCGCTGCTGCCGCGCTGGCGCGGCGCGGCGCCGATTCAGCGCGCGATCGAAGCGGGTGACCGCGAAACCGGCGTGACCGTGATGCAGATGGAAGCCGGGCTGGACACCGGACCGATGCTGCTCAAGGTCAGCACCCCGATCAGCAGCGAAGACACCGGCGGCAGTTTGCACGACCGGCTGGCCGAACTGGGCCCACCGGCGGTAATCCAGGCAATCGAAGGTCTGGCTGCCGGAACCCTGCAGGGCGAAGTGCAGGACGACGCCCTGGCGACCTACGCCCACAAGCTGAACAAGCAGGTCTCGGCGATTGACTGGCAGCGTCCGGCCAGCGAACTGGACTGCCTGATCCGCGCCTTCAATCCGTGGCCGCTGGCCCACGCCCAGCTTGACGGCAAGCCGCTCAAGGTCTGGGCCGCCGAGCTGGCGGACGGGCAGGGCACGCCCGGTCAGGTGCTGGCCTGCGAGAAGCGAGGGCTGCTGGTAGCCTGCGGCGAGGGCGCGCTGCGCCTGACCCGGCTGCAGCTGCCCGGCGGCAAGCCGCTGGCCTTTGCCGATCTGTATAACGCCCGTCGCGATCAGTTTGCGCCCGGGCTTGTGCTGGGTAACGGTCAGTGAATGCCCGCGCGGCAGCCGCCCGCGCCCTGGCCGCCGTGCTGGCCGGCAAGGCTTCGCTCGGCGGCAGTCTGCCGGCGCAACTCAAGGCCGTCGCGCCGCGCGATCAGGGTCTGGTGCAGGAGCTGGCCTTCGGCACGGCGCGCTGGTACAACCGCCTGGAAGGGCTGGCCCGCGAACTGCTGAACAAGCCGATGAAGCCGACGGATCAGGACCTGCACGCGCTGCTGCTGGTTGGCCTGTATCAACTGCTGTATCTGCGCATTCCGGCCCATGCGGCCATCGCCGAAACCGTCAACGCGGCGGTCAGCCTCGACAAGCCCTGGGCCAAGGGCCTGCTCAACGCGGTGCTGCGCCGGGTTCAGCGTGAGGGCGAGGCGCTGCTGGCTGCGGTCGACAAGTCACCCTCCCAGCGTTGTGCCCATCCCGGCTGGCTGTACAAGCGCCTGCAACGCGCCTGGCCGGATCAGCTCGATGCCATCACCAGCGCCAACAACCTGCATCCGCCGATGACCCTGCGGGTCAATCAACGCCGCCTGAGCCGCGACGCTTATCTGCAGCAATTGGCGGACGCAGGTATTGGCGCCAGTGCGTGCCCGTTCAGTGCCGTCGGCATTCAGCTCGCGACGCCCTGCGACGTCAGCCTGCTGCCGGGCTTTGCCGACGGGCTGGTCAGCGTGCAGGACGAAGCCGCCCAGCTGGCCGCGCCACTGCTGGACCTCAAGCCGGGGTTGCGGGTGCTGGATGCCTGCTGCGCCCCTGGCGGCAAGACCTGCCAGATTCTCGAACAACAGGCGGATCTGAGCGAAGTAGTCGCGCTTGATCTGGAGCCGGCGCGATTGAAGCGGGTAGAGGAGAACCTCGACCGCTTGCGCCTGAACGCCACACTGATCGCCGCCGACGGCCGCGCTGTCGATCAGTGGTGGGATGGCACGCCCTTCCAGCGTATCCTGCTGGATGCCCCGTGTTCGGCCACCGGGGTGATCCGGCGCCACCCGGATATCAAGCTGACCCGCACCTCGGCCGATATTGCCCCGCTGGCTGCGCTGCAGGGCGAGCTGCTGGACGCGCTCTGGCCTACGCTGGAGGTGGGCGGCATTCTGGTCTTTGCCACCTGCTCGGTACTGCCGGACGAGAATACCCGCGTGATCGAGGCCTTCCTCGCCCGCGAGCCCGGGGCACGGCTGCTGGATATCGGCGGTGACTACGGGGTTGCACAGCCGTGCGGCCGCCAGCTGCTGCCGCAGGCCGATGGCCACGACGGATTTTATCTGGCCCGCCTGATCAAACTCAGCGCCAGCCCGCAACAGAAGAACAGGGAGTCTGCGGCATGAAGATCATCATTCTCGGTGCCGGTCAGGTCGGCGGCAGTCTGGCAGCGCAGCTGGCCAGTGAAGCCAACGACATCACCGTGATCGACACCGACACCGCGCGCCTGCGCGAGCTAGGTGACCGGCTGGATATCCGCACGGTGCAGGGCAAGGGCTCCTTCCCGACCGTGCTGCGTCAGGCCGGCGCCGATGATGCCGACATGCTGATTGCGGTTACCAGCAGTGACGAGACCAACATGATCGCCTGCCAGGTGGCCTACACCCTGTTCCGGACGCCGACCAAGATCGCCCGCGTACGGGAATCCGCCTACCTGACACGCGGCGGTCTGTTCCATAACGAGGCGGTGCCGATCGACGTATTGATCAGCCCGGAGCAGGTAGTTACCAATTACGTCAAACGGCTGATCGAGAACCCCGGTGCGCTGCAGGTGCTCGATTTTGCCGAGGGCAAGGCCCAGCTGGTCGCCGTGCGCGCCTACTACGGCGGCCCGCTGGTCGGCCAGGAACTACGCTTTCTGCGCCAGCACATGCCCGGTGTCGACACCCGGGTAGCGGCGATTTTCCGCAAGGACCGCCCGATCATTCCCAAGGGCGATACCATCATCGAGGCTGACGACGAGGTGTTCTTTATCGCTGCCACCCGCGATATCCGGGCGGTGATGAGCGAGCTGCGACGGGTCGAGAAGACCCACAAGCGCGTGGTCATTGCCGGTGGCGGCAATATCGGCGAGCGGCTGGCCGAAGCCATCGAGAGCCGCTATCAGGTCAAGATCATCGAAGCCAGCAAGACCCGAGCAGACTATTTGTCGCAGACCCTGGACCGTACCGTGGTACTGCACGGCAGCGCGTCGGACCGCGAGCTGCTGATCGAAGAGAATATCGAAGACGTCGACATCTTCTGCGCCATTACCAACGACGACGAAGCCAACATCATGTCCTCGATGCTGGCCAAGCGCCTCGGCGCGCGCAAGGTGATGACGCTGATCAACAACCCGGCCTACGTCGACCTGGTGCAGGGCGGCGAGATCGATATTGCCATCTCACCCTCGCAGGCAACCATCGGCACCCTGCTGACCCACGTGCGCCGGGGTGACATCGTCAACGTCTACTCGCTGCGCCGCGGCGCGGCAGAAGCCATCGAGGCAGTTGCCCACGGCGACGCACGCTCTTCCAAGGTGGTCGGCAAGTCGATCGGTCAGATTGATCTGCCGCCGGGTACCACTATCGGCGCCATCGTCCGCGACGACGAGGTGCTGATTGCCCACGACTCGACCGTGATCGAATCCGATGACCATGTCATCCTGTTCGTGATCGACAAGAAATATATCCGCGATGTGGAGCGTCTGTTCCAGGTCGGCCTGACTTTCTTCTGAGGCGCCTCGCAGCATGCAGTATCCACAGATACAGCGCATCATCGGCATTTTGCTGATGCTCTTTTCCACCAGCATGCTGCCGGCGGCAGGTGTTGGCTGGTACTACCACGAGGAGGCGATGAACGCCTTCCTCAGCGGTTTCGTCATCACCCTGATTGCCGGTACCCTGATCTGGCTACCGGTGCGTGGCCGACGCAACGAGCTGCGCACCCGCGATGGCTACCTGATTACCGTTCTGTTCTGGCTGGTCCTCGGCCTGTTCGGTGCGGTGCCGCTGTGGTTGCTGGAAACACCTGACCTGACCGTGGCCGATGCGGTGTTCGAGTCTTTCTCCGGCCTGACTACCACCGGCGCCACCGTAATCACCGGGCTGGATACCCTGCCACGGGCGCTGCTCTATTACCGCCAGCAGCTGCAATGGTTTGGCGGTATGGGGATCATCGTGCTGGCGGTGGCGATCCTGCCGATGCTGGGTGTTGGCGGGATGCAGCTGTACCGCGCCGAGATGCCGGGGCCGCTGAAGGAAAACAAGCTGACCCCGCGCATCGCCGAGACGGCCAAGGTGCTCTGGTATATCTACGCCGGCCTGACCGTTGCCTGTGCACTGGCCTACTGGGCCGCCGGCATGGACCTGTTCAACGCCATCGGTCACAGCTTCTCCACCGTCGCCATCGGCGGGTTCTCCACCCACGACGCCAGCATCGGCTACTACAACAGCCCGCTGATCGAGTCGATCTGCATCCTGTTCATGCTGATTTCCGGCATCAACTTCGCCCTGCACTTTCTCGCCTGGCGCTACCGCTCGCTGAAGAACTACTGGCAGGACCCGGAGTGCCGCGCCTACGTGCTGATCCTGCTGGCACTGTTCATCATCTGTTTCGCCGTGCTGGTGCATTACCAGCACCATGATGTCTGGACTTCGGTGCGCTTTGCCGCATTCGAAACCGTTTCGATTGCTACCACCACCGGCTTCGGGGTGACCGACTTTTCGACCTGGCCAACCCTGCTGCCGTATCTGTTGCTCTACGCCAGCTTTATCGGCGCCTGTGCCGGCTCGACCGGTGGCGGCATGAAGGTGATTCGTGTGCTGCTGCTGTACAAGCAGGGATCGCGGGAGATCAAACGACTGCTGCACCCGCACGGGGTTTTCCCGGTCAAGCTGGGCGACAGCCCGGTGCCTGATCGGGTGGTGGAGGCGGTGTGGGGGTTTTGCGCGGTGTACGTCTTTGCCTTCGCGATGCTGTTCCTGATCCTGCTCGGAACCGGTCTGGACTTTGTCACCGCGTTCTCGGCGCTGACGGCGTGCATCAACAACCTCGGCCCGGGCCTGGGCGAGGTTGCGGTGCACTACGGCAATCTGGAAAGCGGGGTGAAATGGGTGCTGAGTTTCGCCATGCTGCTGGGCCGCCTTGAGGTCTTTACTCTGCTGGTGCTGCTGTCGCCGATGTTCTGGCGTCGCTGACCTCGTCAGCCTCGCCAAGAAAGGCCATGCCGGCACCTTCACCGGGGACCGCTCGCTGCACCTGCATGCGCAGAACAGGTGCCTCAAAGGGCATCCCCTGAACCTGCCCGGTGACTTCGTCACCGTTGCTCAGCTCTCCCATCAGCGGGTGTTCGACGAAGACCCCACCGTCTGACAGGTCTCGGGTGTACGCCAGAATATCGCCAAAGGACTGGTGCCAGATGCGGATCTGCGCCTTCATCTGTGTTCGCGGATGTTGTCGTTGGTTGGCCATCCCTTACCCCCACATCAGTCGTATTGCACCCATCTGCAACAGGCCAGGCCTGCACCGCAGCAACCTGTGCACCCTAGCACAGGCTGGCCATCACTTTAATACCAGCGTTTTTCCCCGGCAGGCCGTTTTTTGAACCGCTTCATACTCCACATGTACTGGCTGGGCCAACGGCGCACATAGCGCTCAATCACGGCGCTCATGCAGGCCACGGCCTCGTACTCGTCCTGACTGTAAAGCGCCTCTGGCGCCGCCTCCAGAATCACCTTGAAACCACTGTTGTCGGGCAGCCGTACACAATGGAAAAACAAGGCACGTGCCTCGCTGCCCTTGAGCAGGTTGGGGACAAACTTGCTGGTCAGTGCCTGGGTTGCGAAGAACGGAACGAACACACCGCTCTTGAGCGCCGGCTCCGGATCGGCCGGAATACCCACCGCGCCACCGCGACGCACTTCGCGCATGACACTGATGATGCCCTCACGGGTCGACGCGGCGACCTTGTTGCCCAGCTGGGTGCGCTGGCGCTTGAGCAGGTCATCAACCGCCTTCTGCTTGGGCGGGCGGTAGAAGATGATGGGCTTGGCGCGCAGGCAGTACCAGTGGTTGAGTACTTCCCAGTTACCCAGGTGGCTGGTAATCGCGACCACGCCCTTGCCGGCTGCCAGTGCTTCGGAGAGCAAATGCTCCCCTTCGACTTCCCTGATCAGTCCGACCGTCTTGTGCGGTGACCACATCCAGGCGCAAGCGCTCTCGGCAAAACTGCGGCCGGTATCAAGCAGCGTTCGGCGGACCAGATCATTCAGCTCGGCCTCGCCCAATTCCGGCATGCAGTGACTGAGATTGATCCGGGTGACGTCACGCGAGCGGTTCGGCAGCTTCCACATCAGCCAGCCCGCGAACGCGCCAAGACGCTGCGCGACGCCAAAGGGCAACAGGGCAAACAGCCTGAGAAATCCAACGATGAGGGCGCCTTTCAACCGCTCCACGGCAATGCTCCGGACAATGAATCAGCGGCCATTGTAAGCCGCACGGGCGGTCAGGGCGAGAACCCGGGTCAGCCTGCAGCCAGGGCCGGGTAGCAGTGGCAATCGGTAGTGTGATCCATGACCATCCCGGTCGCCTGCATGAATGCATAGCAGATGGTCGGCCCGACGAAGGTAAAGTTGGCCTTCTGCAACGCCTTGCTCATCGCCTTCGCCTCGGCGGTCTGTGCTGGAATCTCGCTCAGGGTAGCCGCATGACGGATCAGCGGCTGGCCGCCGACGAACTGCCAGAGCCAGTCGACCGGATCCTGCTCGGCACACAACCGTTGCCACGCTCGCGCATTACGCCGGGCGCCGTATACCTTGAGCCGATTGCGGATGATGCCCGGGTCCTGTAGCAGCGCCTGCAGCTCGTCATCACTCTGGTTGGCCATAAAGGCGATATCGAAGTCGCGATACACCTGCCGATAGCGCTCACGCTTGCGCAGCACCGTGATCCACGACAACCCGGCCTGAAAGCCCTCCAGCATGAGCATCTCGAACAGGCTGCCGGCATCCCGGCAGGGCACGCCCCATTCTTCGTCGTGATAGCGTTGATACACAGGGTCATCACTGCACCATCCACAGCGTACCGGGTCCGTCGGGTTCATGCCTTGCTCCAATTCGGGGGTTATACTCGCCAAAACCCATCTTGTATTCGCCCACGGAGAACCACATGAGCGACCAGTTGCAAATCATCGACCTGACCCTGGGCGAGGGCAAGGAGTGCGTCAAGGGCGCGCTGATCACCACCCACTACACCGGCACCCTCGAGGACGGCACCGTATTCGATTCGTCCCACCAGCGCGGTCGGCCCTTCCAGTGCGTCATTGGCACCGGTCGGCGTCTGTCAATGTAGTTGGAACATGAGTCATGCTGCTTCTAGTTCACTATGCACATGGATAACGGTCGTTTCCTTCTCTGGATTCAGCCAAACGCTGCCTACGGGTTGCCAGTTTCGAGTATTGCCCGACCAGCGTGC
>NZ_JBSXON010000019.1:0-4150 GCF_056859475.1 Halopseudomonas sp. L-58 | reverse complement strand
TCCTAGACACTTTCCAGGCTCAGTAAATGTTGCCTTTCAAACTCTACCGGTGACAGCTGGTTGTTGAAACCGTGTCGGCGTTTTGGGTTGTAAAACATCTCGATGTAGTCGAACACGTCAGCGCGAGCATCCTGCCTAGTGCTGTAGATCTTTCGCCTAATCCGTTCCCGCTTCAGCAGTTGGAAAAAACTTTCCGCTACCGCGTTGTCATGGCAGTTACCACGCCGACTCATGCTACCAAGCAAGTTATTGGCTTTCAGGAAGCTCTGCCAGTCACCGCTGCTGAATTGGCTACCTTGGACGCCCTTCTAAGTGTCAAGTGGATACTGTGCTTTGGTTGATGACGCTATTTCGCCTCTGGATGATGCCGTAGACCTCCCGTGCGATGTAACGCTTTAGGCACCGGATTGCTTCCAGCTTTGAATGTCCCTCTGAGAGACGTCGACTGACATAAGCCTGGGTTCGAGCGTCCGTCCGAAGCCGTCCAATAGCGATGATATGGAGCGCACTGTTTGCGGCGCGATCACCACCTCGATTCAGCCGATGTCGGGTGACCTTGCCTGAAGAGGCCTGGACCGGGCTAACCCCACATAAAGCAGCGAAGCTAGACTCTGAGCGGAAACGATCACTGTTGTCGCCTGCTGTCAGTAGAAGCTGAGCAGCGGACTCGTAACCAATGGCATTTCGGGCAACCAGCTCTGGGGCAAGATCATCAACCAAGGCTGCAATCATCACATCCAAATCCGCTATCTCGTCATGCAGTTCGAGATAACGCCGCCCCAGCGACTTCAGAGCAATCCGGTAGGCGGACGTGACCTGACGATAGCTTGATAGATCTGGACGCCATGCTGCCAGCGTTCTAATCAATTGCATGCGGGTCAACGTGCGTAATGACTCACGCAGATCATCAGGCGCACTAACGATAGTGTTCTGGATCAGCTGTAAGGTAACGCGCCTAGCTTGTATGGCCGTCTTACGACACACTTTGAGCACGCGTAACGATTCGACCATGCCGTCTCGTTTTTTTGGGGTAACTGTACGAACGCCTGCGAAAGCCGCATGTGCCGCATTTCCGGCATCAAGGGTGTCATCTTTGCCCCGCTTGCGCCTATAACTTTTATCAGGCGCAGTAACTTCAAGAACGGTGATCCCAGCCTGTTCCAAGTAGCGCAATAGGCCTGCACCGTACGTACCTGTGCACTCGATGCCCACTCGAACCACTTCACCAAACGAGCGCATCCACGTCAGCATTTGTTTGTAACCCTGACGAGTAGTCGCAAAGCTCTCACTGGCCAGGATACGATCCTGCTCGTCTACGACTGCGGCGACGTGCAGGTCTTTATGGGTATCTACACCGCCTACGACCTGTCTCGAAACACTGCTGATTTTGGCGTTGGGCATGACTGGTCACTCCGGTTCACCGATTACGAACAGAGCCGCTTCAACCGGACACCTGGACAAGACAGTAAAGTGACGTGACGTCAGGCCCTTCTTGGGTCACATGTGTCGGCAAGGCGGTCACCTTGACGTGCAGTGTTCCCGGATGGTCGACAGGTCCAGGGAAAGACACAAGGGTCGATCGGAGTGTGGGTCAGGCCATCCGAGACGCTCCACGACCAGATCATCCATCATCGGTCTATCGCTGTGTGAGTCAGACCACATGGAAACACTGGCCAGTACATTCTTACTGTCGGAGTGAATCATCACCTCCTGCTTTGGCTTGCGGCGCCAAACGGCCATCAGTAAGGCATCAATAGCCAGGTCGCTGGTCATCTGCGGCTTCATTGACCAACCGATTACCTGCCGCGAGAACAGATCGAGCACCACCGCCAAATACAACCAGCCCTCATAAGTGCGGATGTAGGTGATGTCCGTGACCCAGACCTTGTTGGGTTCGGTGACTTTGAACCGACGCTCCAGATGATTCGGTGAGGCCGCTGGAGGCTTACCGCCATAGCGGCCCGGTCGACGACGATACCCTGTCTGTGAGCGCAGCCCTTCCAGACGCATCAGTCGAGCAACACGATGCTTGCCGCATGCTTCTCCAAGCTCACGCAGGTCGTCGTGGATTTTGCGGTAGCCGTAGACGCCACCGCTCTCTAGCCACGAGTGCTTGATCAGGCCAAGCAGACGTTGGTCTTCCTTGGCTCGTGCCGACTTCGGTTCAGCCAGCCAGGCGTAGTAACCGCTGGCATGTACTTTCAGGGTCAGGCAAAGGCGGCGAACGGAATAGTCTGCGGATAGCTGACTGATGAGGGCGTACTTTAACCGCACTCCTTGGCAAAGTACGCGGCGGCCTTCCTAAGAAACACATTCGACAGCCTGTAAAGTAAAGCCAAACTCTGCTGCCCGGCGGTGCAACCCCTTTACCACGCGCTCCCGATACTTCTGTTCATAGCGATCAACGCCGGGATCCTGATAAGCCAAGCCGAAGCGCATTGCGTTGTAGAACAGGATGGCGATCTTGCGGGCGGTGGCGGTCACTGCTTTGGCTTTGCCGATACGTGCCGACAAGCGTCGGTAAAAGGCGCCCAATGCCGTATTGGTTTTGCCGACGGTCACAGCAGCCAGGCGCAAGTGTGCTGTAACTCGGTTTTTGGTCTTGCGCGTATGTGCTGACAATACCTTGCCGCCGCTGATTCGGCAGCCAGGCGCAAGGGTTAGCCAAGAGGTGAAATGGTGAGCGGTACGCCATCGACTCAGATCGGTGCCGCACTCAGCGACCAAACGCAACGCCAGGTAAGGGCCGATGCCATGGATTTGAGTCAGGTCGACGCCGACCAGTTGATAAAGCAAGGTACGTACGTCGAAATTGAGGGCGTTCGGCTGTCGAGTACGGTGACGTGGCTTCGGTAGCGCCTCGCTAGGTGAGGGTTGCTGCTGGGAGAGCTGTAGCAAGCTCTTGGCAATCTGTTGGTCGCAGATTTCAAGCTGTGCCTGATAGGCATCGTACATGGTCAAAGCCTGTGCCAAAGCAAAAACATGCTCCGGCTGGTAGTTGCCAACCAATGCACTCTGGATGGTCTCCACGCTCGACTTGCAGCGAGTATCTCGCATGGTTGCCAGTGTCGCAGCCTTTCGCTCACCAGCGACAATCGCACGGATGATGCGCATGCCTGTAGCACCGGTAATGTCGGCGACCACGTGGTGCAACTGTAGATTCATGTGGATGAGCGCCTTCTGCATGTGCTGGATATGCGCAGCGGCGTAATCGAGGTGGCGTTCTCGCAAGCGTAGATAGCTGCGTAACGCAGCGATTTCTCGATCAGGATGGAAGCTGGCACGCAGCAAGCCACAGGCATGTAGACGCTGGATCCATTGCGCATCGTTAACGTCAGTTTTGCGTCCCGGCACTGCACGGGCGTCCCGCGCATTGGCCAAGACGACATGCAGGCCGTGCGTCTCCAAAATCTCGTAAACCGGAATCCAATACACGCCGGTCGACTCCATCGCTACTGTGGTGATCCCAAGCTCGACCAACCAATCGGCCATGCGTTCCAAGTCGGCGGTAAACGCCTTGAAGGTTTGCACCGGCTCTTTAGTAATGTCGGCAGGCACCGCCACCACATGGAAGCGCGAGCCAATGTCGATGCCAGCTGCGCAGTTATGAATGACCGGCAGGCTATAACGCTCCGAACTAGGCTTTTTCATGAGTTCCCTCCAATGACAGTAAGTGCTGGACGGGGACTCGGATCAATCACATTCCTAAACGGGGTCACGAAACGCGCCACCAATAACGGGTCCGCAGCTTCCCCTGGGTCAGGTTTTTTAACGGGGACTCAGCCTCCAAAAAGCAGACGACCACTGTCCAGCAGTGTCAGTGTAGTGGGCGTGTTTCTAATCCAATGGGGCGCGGAGCGCCGGGGAGGCGGTTTTTTAGGATGTCTCGCTCTTCAGTCACGCGCTTGAGTTCGGCACGCAGACGACGCAGCTCAGCTTGCTGCTCGTCTTCTTGCACGCGTTGCTTTTCAGGTTTGCTGTAGCGCTTAACCCAGGCATACAGGCTGTGGGTCGACATGCCCAAACGAGACGCTACCTCAGCCACCGGCAGACCTCGTTCGGTCACCTGCCTGACTGCTTCGATTTTGAATTCTTCGGGATAACGCGGATTGCTCATGGCACCTCCTAGTGGGCCGTATTATGAGGCCAG
>NZ_JBSXON010000018.1:0-27388 GCF_056859475.1 Halopseudomonas sp. L-58 | reverse complement strand
GGTCGATGCGGTGCTCACGCCCAGATCTTCCGGCTTGACGACTTCCAGCGGCTTCTTCTTGGCCTTCATGATGTTCGGCAGCGACGCGTAGCGCGGCTCGTTCAGACGCAGGTCAGTGGTAACGATGGCCGGCAGCTTCAGAGCAACGGTCTGCAGACCACCGTCGATTTCGCGGGTGACCTTGACGCTGTCGCCTTCAACAGCCACTTCAGAGGCGAAGGTGCCCTGAGCGTAGCCGGACAGCGCAGCCAGCATCTGGCCGGTCTGGTTGTTGTCGGAGTCGATGGCCTGCTTGCCGAGGATGACCAGCTGCGGCTGCTCCTTGTCGACAACGGCTTTCAGCGCCTTGGCGATGGCCAGCGAGCTCAGCTCGTCGGCGGACTCGGCCAGAACGGCGCGGTCAGCAGCCAGTGCCAGCGCGGTACGCAGTTGTTCCTGGGCGGAGGTCGGGCCGACAGTAACAACGGCGATCTCGGTAGGACCGCCTTTTTCTTTCAGACGTACTGCTTCTTCTACGGCGATTTCGCAGAAGGGGTTCATCGACATCTTGACGTTGGCCAGGTCAACACCGGAGTTGTCCGCCTTGACGCGAACCTTGACGTTGTAGTCAACGACCCGCTTAACCGCTACAAGTACCTTCATGATTGCCTCATTCAATGTGTAGCCAAAACAGGGCCGGCCATAATCGTGACTATAAAAAGAGGATCGTTCACGATCAGACCAGATGGAGCCCGACGTTCAAAAGCTCTCTATCATGACTTTCCACGCACAGGTGGTCAATAGGAGCAATTCGACTAAAGGTCTAATAAACGATCAAAACGCCATCTTAGCGTTGGAGCGCAAAACACGGGCTGTTATACTCCGCGGCTTAATCGATCATGGCAGATCAACAAAGAATCGATACATGTGACGGGCCTAGAGTTAGGAGAGAGATAGTGGAACGCGAATTCATGGAGTTTGACGTTGTCATCGTAGGTGCCGGCCCCTCTGGCCTGGCAGCTGCATGTCGAATCAAGAAACAGGCTGCTGAAGCCGGTCAGGAAATCAGCGTCTGTGTCGTAGAGAAAGGTTCCGAAGTCGGCGCCCACATTCTCTCCGGTGCCGTATTCGAGCCGCGCGCCCTGGAAGAACTGTTCCCCGATTGGAAAGAGCTTGGCGCTCCGCTGAACACCGCCGTCGTTCGCGATGACATCTATATGCTCACCAGCGAAGAGAAGGCTACCAAGCTGCCTGACATGCTCGTTCCCAAGACCATGCACAACCATGGCAACTATATTATCTCCCTCGGCAACCTGTGCCGCTGGCTGGCCGAACAGGCCGAAGGCCTGGGCGTAGAGGTATATCCGGGCTTTGCTGCCCAGGAAGCCCTGATCGATGAGAACGGCGTTGTTCGCGGCATCCTGACCGGCGACCTGGGCGTTGATCGTGAAGGCAACCCGAAAGACGGGTTCTACACCCCCGGCATGGAACTGCGCGCCAAGTACACCCTGTTCGCAGAAGGCTGCCGCGGCCACATCGGCAAGCAACTGATCAAGCGTTTCAACCTGGATTCCGAAGCCGACGCCCAGCATTACGGTATCGGCATCAAGGAAATCTGGGACATCGATCCGGCCAAGCACCAGCAAGGTCTGGTTGTTCATACCGCCGGCTGGCCGCTGGACATCGTCGGTACCGAAAACACCGGTGGTTCCTTCCTGTATCACCTGGAAAACAACCAGGTAGTCGTTGGCCTGATCATCGATCTGTCCTACTCGAACCCGCACCTGTCGCCGTTCGACGAATTCCAGCGCTACAAGCATCACCCGGTCATCAAGCAGTACCTGGAAGGCGGCAAGCGCGTTGCCTACGGTGCACGCGCCATCTGCAAGGGCGGCATCAACTCGCTGCCGAAGATGGTCTTCCCGGGCGGTGCTCTGATCGGTTGTGACCTCGGCACTCTGAACTTCGCCAAGATCAAGGGCAGCCACACTGCGATGAAATCCGGCATGCTGGCGGCTGACGCTATCGTCGAGGCCCTGCAGGCTGGCCGCGAAGGCGGTGACGAGCTGACCAACTACGTTGATAGCTTCAAGTCCAGCTGGCTGTACGAAGAGCTGTTCGCAGCGCGTAACTTCGGCCCGGCAATCCACAAGTTCGGCCCGCTGTTCGGTGGTGCGTTCAACTACATCGATCAGAACTGGTTCGGTGGCAAGATTCCGGTCACCCTGCACGACACCAAGCCGGATTACGCCTGCCTGAAGAAAGCCTCCGAAGCGACCAAGATCGACTATCCGAAGCCGGATGGCGTACTGAGCTTCGACAAGCTGTCTTCGGTCTTCATGTCCAACACCAACCATGAAGAAGACCAGCCGATCCACCTGACGCTGAAAGACCCGAGCATTCCGCTGGAGAAAAACCTGCCCCTGTACGACGAACCGGCACAGCGTTACTGCCCGGCTGGCGTATACGAAGTTGTCAGCAATGACGATGGCAGCAAGCGCTTCCAGATCAATGCGCAGAACTGCGTACACTGCAAGACCTGCGACATCAAGGATCCGTCCCAGAACATCAACTGGATCGCGCCGGAAGGCACCGGTGGCCCGAACTACCCGAACATGTAACGCGCAAGCGCTGCAGCGGCAAGCACCAAGCCGCACCCAACAAAAAACCGGCTTTGGCCGGTTTTTTGTTATCTGGCAGAGCCAGTCAGGTCATCACGTCGCCGGTTGCACGTCAGACAAGATCTCTCACCTGACCTTGCGCACCCTCCTCTTGTGGCAATACATCCACCGCCACACTGAGGCTGTGGTCGCCGCCCCCGGTCATGACCCCCTTGAGCGGCGTAACATCCGCAAAATCCCGGCCCCAGCCGAGAATGATATAGCGCTCATCCGGTACGCAGCCGTTGGTGGGGTCCAGTTCCAGCCAGCCCCAGCCGGGCACAAAAACCGCCAGCCAGGCATGCGTGGCATCGGCTCCCAGCAGCTTCTGCTGACCAGGCGGCGGCAAGGTCTCCATATAGCCGCTGACATACCTGGCTGCGAGCCCCAGGGAACGCAGACAACCTATGCCCAAATGGGCAAAGTCCTGACAGACACCGCGCTTGCTTGCCAGCACATCCTGAAGCGGCGTTGCCAGTGTGGTGAACTCCGGATCGTAGGTGAACTCACTGAAGATGCGTTGATTCAGCTCCAGTACGGCATCGACCAGATTGCGCCCCGGGGTAAAGCTGCTGCGTGCATAATCGGCCAATCCCGGACTCTGAAAGATAAACGGCGAGTCAAGCACATACAGGCGGGCATCCAGAGCATCGCGATTGGTTTGTCGCGGATCGTGTCTCAGCTCCTCGGCCGCCTGCTCCCAACTGATACTGGAAAAGATATCGGCGCTGGTCCGGGGATGGGTAACAATTTCACTGGTGACCGTTACATCAAGGCTTTCGTGCAGCGACTCGATCGAGAAGTACACCACCCGATTGCCGAAGAAGTCGGTGCGCTCCCTCATCCGATCAGGGATAGGCGTGATTACCAGTTGGGTGTTGCTGCAGTCCTGCCAGGGCAATACCCGGGGCAGGATGCGCGCCTCGTTGTGACTTAGCGTCACAGCGCCGCTGTACTGATAATGCGTGGTATGCCGCAACAGATATCTCAACGTGGAGACCTCGATTCAGGGCTGGCCGGTGTAGTGCATACTTACCAGCTGGCGGGGAGCTTCAACATGACTAAAGTGGCTATGCGAGAGCGCGTTGGACAATTCAGACATAGGTTCTATCAACTGATCCAGCAGGTTGCTCAAGGCCTCCCGCGCAGCGGGCGAGCCTTCCAAGTCGGTCAGGGTCTCAATATCGACCAGGTGCAGGCAACTGGTCGCCTGAATGATCAGCCGCTGCTCCAGATTGCGATAGGGCGAACTACCCGGTGAGGGTAGCTTGGCAATTTGTCGACCCAGACGCTTGAGCATGTAGCCGACCGAGCGCGGATTGGTTTCATCAAACAGCAGCAGGTCGAGAATGGCCAGCGGGTGCAGCTGCGAGCGATAGCGACGCCGGTACACCGTCAGGTTGTCGGTCGTGGCCAGCACCACCTCCCAGAGTGGAATACCCGGTTCATCGGCATCCAGCAGGGCCAGCTTCAGCAGCTCCAGAGACCCGAGTGTGCGCTCGATAAAGCGGCCAATGTCGAGGAAACGCCAGCCGTAGTGATGCGGCATGGTTTCGTTGCACAGGCCGAAGAATGCAGCAAGGTCCAGTACCATCGCTTCCAGATGGCGCTGCCCTACCACGACACCTCGCGTTCGCGACATACTATTAAAATGCTGCCGCAAGCTGTTGATCGCGCGCCAGGTGTCGTCGCCCAAATGATCGCGCACCGCCCGGCTATTGCGCACAAAGTGGGCAAAGATGGCAGGCAACCCGTCGGGCAGGTCATCAGCAAACAGCTGCAGCAGACGATCACGCGTTACGATATATTCACGCGGAAAGCGGCTGTTGGCAGGCAGGCTTTCGTCCGCAAAGGCATCCGGATCGACGGCAATATCCAGCGCCCGCAACAGGTCCGGCATCAGTTGCGAGCCACTCTCCTGCCGGTCATCCTGCAGCAGCCGGGCGAGCGCCTCGCGCAGCAGACGGCCGCGAATATCCAGCCGCTCGCCATAGCGCCCCATCCAGAACAGACTCTCGGCAACACGGCAAGGCAAGTCCTTGCCATCACGGGTCACGACAATCGGACCCAGCGCCTGCCTCAGCAGACTGATGTGCGGCTGCGGCACCGGTGCTGTGACCCAGACATCCTTTACCAGGCGGCTTTTCATCAGCGGCGCGCCTGGCTCCCCGACCCAGGCAAGGCCACCTGGCATCACCCGATAATTGCGTTCATTGACCGGTTTGGTCAGATCATCAGGCTCTACCAGACTGAAGAATCTCAGCGTGGCGCTCTGGCGCTCGAAGGTCTTGGTCTGCGGATTGAACCCCGGCGCTACCGCCGGTGCGATGTGTCGCTGGGCGGTAAACAGATACGGATGGCGCTCCATGCTGATGCGCAGGTCACGCAACGCCTCAAGGCCCATCTGGTCAGCGCGATAGAGTCGCCCCGGCTTGCTGATATCACGCAGAACCCAACCATCCAGTTCAGCGCGTACCTGCGCCAGTGCGGCCGGATCTCCGCACCACAGGGTTTCCCGGCATGGCAGCAGCAGCTCTTCCCCCAACAACTCACGGCACAGGCTCGGTAGAAAGGCCAGCAGGCCGGGATGCTCCAAAATGCCGGCACCCAATGCATTGGCGATATGTACGTTACCGCAGCGTGCGGCCTGCAACAGCCCCGGCACCCCCAGCAGCGAGTCGGGGCGCAGCTCAAGCGGGTCACACCACGGATCGTTGATCTGCCGCAGGATGACATCTACCTGCTTCAGGCCACCCAGGGTGCGCATGGAAACCTGGCCGTCGCGCACCACCAGGTCATCGCCCTCGACCAGCGAGAAGTTCATGTAATTGGCCAGCCAGGCATGCTCAAAGTAACCGGGGCTACCCGGGCCTGGCGACAGCAGAACGATATTCGGCTGCTCTCGGTGTGTGCTGGCCAGGCTGGCCAGGCAGCGATGCTGAGCCTGCAGAAAGCCGGCCAGCCGTTTGATCGGCGCATCGCGGTAGAGACTGGGCAACGCGCGGGCCAATGTGATGCGGTTCTCCAGCGCGTAACCCGCGCCACCCGGCGATTGGGTCCAGTCAGCCAGGACCTGCCACTGCCCCTGACTATCGCGGATGATGTCGGTACCGTGGAAAATCAATAGCGGCCGCTCCACCTGCGGCGGATCGTCAGCGGCGGAAAACAGAAACCCGGGATGGGTGTAGATCAACTCGGGGGGCAACAGGCCTTCACTGATGATTCGCCGGGCACCATAGAGGTCGTCAAGAATATGCTCCAGCAGACGACTGCGTTGTTTCAGCCCAGCCTCCAGCACATCCCATTCCTGAGTGGGAAGGACCCAGGGCACGCAATCGAGTTGCCAGGACCGCAACTGACCCGGATCGTCCTCGTAAGGATTGAAGGTGACGCCATTTTCATGCAGCAGGTTCTGCGCTTCTTCCGAGCGAGCAGCCAGCACGTCGGGCCCGAGCTGGACAATATCATCCAGCACGCCTTGCCAGTGAGCACGCGGCTGCTGGTTGCCGCTCAGCAACTCGTCATGTCCGTCATGCCCTGGATAGTCCCCGAGAATGGCATTGACTGCGGGGTCCAGATTGGCGAGGTGTTGCATGGAGCGGTTCCTGGTTCAGGCTGAGGTCAGCCGAGTGTGCTGGGTGACTGACGATTATAAACCAGAGCTGCCAACGACAGCGCGGCGCAAATCCAGGGTGTGCGGATACTCCTGACCCGGCGCCTGCCGCACCTCCCCTGCCTTGCCCTGACTATGACCATAGCTCCAGAACCGCGCCATGCGCCGCGCCTCAGCCTCATTGGCGTTAACCGGGAAATGCTCGTAATTGCGGCCAGCCGGATGCACCACATGGTAGGTGCAGCCTCCAACCGAGCGGCCGTTCCAGTTGTCGATCAAGTCAAACACCAGCGGCGCCTGGACACTGATCATCGGATGCAGCGCGGACGGTGGCTGCCAGGCGCGGTAACGCACCGCGGCTACCAGTTCGCCCGGCACGCCGGTTGCCTGCAGTGGCACCTTGAAGCCGTTGCAGGTCAGCTGATAGCGAGCCGGATTGAAGTCATGCACCTTGACCTCCAGCCGTTCGACCGAGGAATCCACATAACGGGCGGTGCCACCACCGGCAACCTCCTCCCCCAGCACGTGCCAGGGTTCAATCGCCTGGCGCAGCTCGATGCGGGTATCTCCGTATTGGACCTCACCCGCATGCGGGAAGCGGAACTCCAGAAACGGCGCGAACCACTCGTCACGGAAATCGAACCCGTGGGCACGCAGGTCGCGCAGTACATCGCACAGATCACGCCACAGATAATGCGGCATCATCCATTTGTCATGCAGCGCTGTGCCCCAACGCGCCAGCGGCTGGCGGTAAGGCTCGGCATAAAAGCGGGCGACCAGCGCTCGAATCAGCAACTGCTGCATCAGACTCATGCGCGCATGCGGCGGCATTTCAAACCCGCGCAACTCCAGCAGCCCGAGCCGGCCGGTCGCGCTGTCGGGCGAATACAGCTTGTCGACACAGAATTCGGCGCGGTGGGTGTTGCCGGTAATATCGGTCAGCAGGTTGCGCACCAGGCGGTCAACCAGCCAGGGCTGCGGTACCTCGCCGGACGGCATCTGCGCCAGCGCAATCTCCAGTTCATACAGCGCCTCATGCCGGGCTTCGTCAATCCGTGGTGCCTGACTGGTCGGGCCGATAAACATGCCGGAAAACAGGTAAGACAGGCTCGGATGGTGCTGCCAGAAGGTCAGCATGCTCGCCAGCAGGTCCGGCCGGCGCAGGAAAGGTGACTCGGCAGGCGTGCGACCACCGAGGGTAACGTGGTTACCGCCCCCGGTGCCGGTGTGGCGGCCATCGAGCATGAACTTCTCGGTACCGAGCCGCGTCAGTCGTGCTTCCTCGTAGAGAGTCTCGGTATTGCGCACCAGCTCATGCCAGCTGGCCGCGGGCATGATGTTCACCTCAATCACCCCTGGGTCCGGAGTGATCATGAATTTCTCGATGCGGTTATCCGATGGGGGGGCGTAGCCTTCGATGCAGACCGGCAGATTCAGCTCGGCGGCGGTGTGTTCAACAGAAGCCAGCAGCTCCAGGTAGGACTCCAGCCGAGCCAGTGGCGGCATGAAGACAAACAGCTTGCCGTCACGCGGCTCAATGCACAGCGCGGTGCCGATAACGCCGCAGTCGATCAGCTC
This sequence comes from Halopseudomonas sp. L-58, assembly GCF_056859475.1. Lineage (NCBI taxonomy): Bacteria > Pseudomonadati > Pseudomonadota > Gammaproteobacteria > Pseudomonadales > Pseudomonadaceae > Halopseudomonas > Halopseudomonas sp. L-58. The sequence goes on along the minus strand of NZ_JBSXON010000018.1, from coordinate 19,558 downwards.
CGGCCGCTGTTCCTGCCAGTCCTGTCCGGCTGCAACGTGGTGAAGCGAACCCTCCCCGTCGGCGTACATTGCACTGTAGCGGCTGGCCACTTCGCCATGCAGATCTGCCAGCGCCGCCTGCTCCTCGAACAGTGACGTCGGCTGCGGCTCCTCGCGGCGGGCGATCGGCAGCGCCGACAGCGGCAACCGCAGGCCCATCGGTGAATCGCCGGGCACCAGATAGAGCTGCTCGCGACGCAACGGCCAACTGCCGCTGAGCCAGCCGCCCTGCGTCGCCGCCAATGGCAGCGTGTAGCCGACCGTCGCATCCAGGCCGCGCTCCAGCAACCGCGCAAGGCGCAGACGGTTGTCATCGTCCTTGAGGTCTTCGCCGCGCAAATCGACGTCAATCGGTTGCGTGCGCTCCAGCCAGAGGTAATAGTAGGCATCCTCGAAACAGGGGATCAGATGCGAGTCCGAGACGCCAAGGCGCCGTGTCAGCGCCTGCGCAAACTGCAGCGCCTTGGCATCGTCCACGCCGTAGTCCCGATCCATGTCGGCCAGCCAGCGGTCGTCCTGCCACATGGGCTTACCGTCGCGGCGCCAGTAACACGCCAGCGCCCATCGCGGCAGTGGCTCACCCGGATACCATTTTCCCTGTTGATAATGAATCAGCGACTGAGGCGCAAAATGCGGGCGCAGACGCCGTAGCAAGGTCTCGGAAAGCCCTCTTTTGGTTGGCCCCTGGGCAGCAATGGTCCATTCTGGTGCATCCATATCATCAATGGAGACAAAGGTTGGCTCGCCGCCCATAGTCAAACGTACGTCCAGCGCCTGCAACTGCGCATCTACCTGTTCACCCAGCGCGAGAATCTCTGCCCACTGATCTTCAGTGTACGGTTTGGTTACACGGGGATCTTCGTGCACCCTGGTGACGCTCATATCGAAGGAAAACGTCACCTCGCAGGGCTCGGTTGCACCGCTAATGGGCGCGGCGCTGGCAGGCTCTGCCGTGGCGGCCAGCGGTAGATGCCCTTCGCCAGCCAACAGGCCCGAGGTTGGATCCAGCCCGATCCAGCCTGCTCCAGGCACAAACACCTCGGTCCAGGCGTGCAGGTCTGTGAAATCGGTTTCGGTACCGGACGGACCGTCAAGCGCCTTGACGTCGGCCGTCAGTTGAATCAGATAGCCTGAAACAAAGCGCGCTGCCAGCCCCAGATGACGGCAGATATGCACCAGCAGCCAGGCCGAGTCACGGCACGAACCGCTGCCCAGCGTGAGTGTCTGTTCCGGGGTCTGTACGCCGGGTTCCATCCGGATCATGTACTGAATTTCATTGGCCAGACGCTGATTCAGCGAGACCAGGAAATCCGTAATCGAGCGTTCTTCACGGTCAACCTTGCCGATCCAGCCAGCCAGTTTCGGGCCCGCTTTTGGCGTTTCCAGATAGGGCGCCAGCTCTTTTTTCAGCTCGTCCCTGTAGTCGAAAGGGAACTGCTCGGCGTATTCCTCGACAAAAAAATCAAAGGGATTGATCACCGTCATCGGTGCGATCAGCTCCACCTCAATAGAGAGGCTGGTCATCTTTTCAGGAAACACAAGGCGCGCCACATGGTTGCCGAACGGGTCCTGCTGCCAGTTGATGAAGTACTCACCTCCGCTAACCTTGAGGCTGTAGGCATCAACTGGCGTGCGGCAGTGCGGTGCGGGACGCAAGCGGATGAGATGGGGCGCAACCGAAATCGGCTTGTCGAACTCGTAGTGGGTTTCATGCCGGAGTGCAACGCGAATAGTCATGTTCCGTTATCCCATCAATGTATGCGGTCAATCCATCCAGCCGATCAACGAAGCAATGGCTGTGCCAATCGGCGATCGTCCTATTTTGTTAACACGGTTGGGTGACAATTATTCGAGTGCACCCAGCGCCTCATGCCCTGATCCGGTGCATCTGGTATGGCAATTGCAAGTTGCAGAGTATCCCTTCCCCTGGCGGACAGAGTAGCTGAATGAGCAAAGTAAACTGGGACGATTACACATCCAAAGGCTTCTACGATGAACTGATAAAGGCACCAGGGCAGCCGCGACCGGAGGCGGAACTGCTGTGCCAATACCTCGCCAACCTCGATGCCCGCGAGCTGAGCGAACACAAGACGGCGGCCGAAGTTGCCATCCAGCTGATGGGCATCACCTTCACTGTCTACACCGAAGGCAACATGATCGACCGGGCCTGGCCCTTCGACATCGTGCCGCGCATCATCCCGCTGGCCGAATGGCAAAAGACCGACGCCGGACTCAAGCAGCGGGTACAGGCGCTCAACATGTTTATCGACGACCTTTACCACGACCAGAAGATCGTCAAGGACGGCGTGGTGCCGCGCGAAGTGCTGGCCCAGTCGGTCAACTTCCGTCCGCAGTGCGTCGGCATCTCCACGCCGCATAACGTCTGGGCACATATCTGCGGCTCGGACCTGGTGCGCGACAAGGACGGCACCCTCTACGTGCTGGAAGACAACTTGCGGGTGCCGTCTGGTGTGTCCTACATGCTGGAGAATCGCAACGTCACCAAGCGCGTGATGCCCGACCTGTTCGCCACCGGCCAGATTCAGCCGGTCGACGACTACACCGCGCAGCTGTACGACATGCTCGCGTCACTCTCGCCCCGTCCCGGCGACGACCCGTGCATCGTCATTCTGACCCCCGGCATATACAACTCCGCCTACTACGAGCACTCCTACCTTGCCCAGCAGATGGGCGTGCAGCTGGTTGAGGGCACGGATCTGGTGGTTGGCGACGACGACTGCGTCTACATGCGCCGCATCGACGGGCTGGCCCGGGTCGACGTGATCTACCGCCGGGTCGACGACATGTTCATCGACCCCGAGGTGTTCAACCCCGAGTCCATGCTCGGCGTGCACGGCCTGATGCGCGCCTGGCGCAAGGGCAACGTGGCACTGGCCAATGCGCCGGGCGCCGGCGTGGCCGATGACAAGGTGATCTACGCCTTCGTGCCCAAGATCATCGAGTACTACCTCGGCGAGCAGCCGCTGCTGCCGAATGTACCCAGCTACCTGTGCATGTTCGAGGACGACCGCAAATACGTGCTGGATAACCTCGACAAGCTGGTGGTCAAGCCCGCCAACGAGTCCGGCGGCTACGGCATGCTGATCGGCCCGCACGCCAGCAAGAAGGAACGCGACAAATTTGCCGAGCTGATCAAGGCAGACCCGCGCAACTACATGGCGCAGCCAACCCTCAGTCTTTCGACCTCGCCGACCCTGTGCGGCAACAACCAGATGGAGCCACGTCACGTCGACCTGCGGCCGTTCATCCTGTCCGGGGAGTCTACCTGGGTTACCACCGGCGGCCTGACCCGGGTCGCACTTACCAAGGGATCGCTGGTCGTCAACTCCTCTCAGGGCGGCGGCAGCAAGGACACCTGGATCGTAGACCTGGCGGGGAACTGACCAATGCTTTCACGAGTTGCCGAAAACGTTTACTGGATGGCCCGCTACCTCGAGCGCGCCGAAGATACCGCTCGCCTGCTGAGTGTGAACAGCCACCTGTTGCTGGACCTGCCGCGCGCAACCAAGCTCGGCTGGTCCGAAATCATCGCCATTACCGGCAATGACGAATTGTTCGACGAGTTCTACCCCACCCGTGACGAAGCCAGCGTGCTGTCGTTCATGTGTGGCGACCGTCGCTACCCCGGCTCGATCCTCAGCTCGCTGGCCGCCGCGCGGGAGAACCTGCGCACCACCCGCGACGTCATCCCGCGGGAGATTTGGGAAGAGGTCAACCAGCTGTACCTGAGCGTTAAGGAGCAGGTTGGCTCAGGTATCACTCCGCGCCGGCGCGATGCATTTTTGGGCCGGGTAATCCGCAGCTGTCAGACCGTCAACGGTCTCATTGAAGGTACGCTCAGCTATACGCCGGTGCGCTCCTTTCTGATCGTCGGACGACAGCTCGAACGGGCAGATATGACCACCCGCATCATTGATGTGCGCTCGGCCAATCTGCTGCCGCGCAGCGCAGAAGACCTCAAGCCCTTCGAGACCTTGCAGTGGATGAGTGTGCTCAAGTCACTGACTGGCTACCAGATGTACCGCCAGCATGTACGCCTGCGTATCCGCGGGCCGGACGTGCTCAGTTTTCTACTGCAGGACCGGCTATTCCCGCGCAGCGTCGCCTGCTGCATGGACCGTCTGGCAGAAGCACTGCAAGGTTTGCCACGTCATGAACTGGCACTGAAGGAAGTCGAAACCTGCCGGCAGGACCTGAGCAAGCCGGACGTAACGCTGCTGGCTGCAGAACCGGATCAGTTGCACGCCTTTGTCGATGAAATCCAGATCGATTTCGACGACCTGCACGCGGCAATCAGCCAGACCTACTTTGCCCAGCAGGAACTCAATCAGAGCCAGAGTCAGAGCGCGAGCTGAGGCCCCCCGCTGCCGAGAGCTCAACACCTCGGCGGCGGGACACCTCAATCAGGCAGCTACGATCGGGATCAGGCGCGGGCGGGTCGGATTGGACGGCAGCGGGGGCAAGCCGTGAGCGGCTCTGGCGCGCTGACAGTCCGGGCTGTCCAGCCCGTTTTCACCGTGAAAGGGGAAGTCACGGCAAGGACTCGGGCGTTTCTCGTAGATACTGCAGCGAACGCCCTCACCGACCGTTCCCATCAGACCCACACAACGCGGCTGGGGCTGATTGGTGCCCTGCATGCAGGCACGGTGCGGTGTTATCTGTTCAGTAAGCTGGGTGGGTACGTCACCCCCTGGGGCACTGTCAGTTTCTCCCCAGTAAAAAGACACCCTGAATGTGGCGCAACAGGCACCGCAGTTCAGACAGGGCGAATGGTCGCTCATTTCATCGCAATCCTCATGCTGCTCCGGAGCGCGTTTTTTACTCCGCGCCGCGTCGCCGCACAAGAGCCCGGAGATAGCGCCCCGAACTTTATTTTGTAACCACCATCACGACGCTGGATGGCAGACCATTTGGCCGCCGCAGCGCTTTCTGCTTCGCCGCCGGACAGGCTACTATCGACGGCTCACGAACAAGACGGATAGATCCATGGCAAACAGCAACTGCATCGCCGGCGTTGACCTGGAACGGCTCTCGCGCATCGGCACTCACCTGCAATCGGCCTATATTGACGCAGGCAAGCTGCCCGGCGCTCTGACTCTGGTGGCGCGCCGTGGCCAGGTTGTCTATTGCGAAGCACAAGGGCTGAGAGACGTAGAGCGCGGCCTGCCGGTCGAGCGCGATACGCTGTTCCGCATCTACTCGATGACCAAGCCGGTCACCTCTGTTGCCCTGATGCAGCTGTACGAACAAGGTCGCTTTCTGCTGGATGACCCGGTCCACAAGTACATCCCCAGCTGGAGCAACCTGCGCGTCTACAAGACCGGCAGCCATCCGCACATTCTGACCACGCCCTGCGAGCGCCCCATGACCATCCGTGACCTGCTGACCCACCAGTCCGGTCTGACCTATGGCTTCATGAATCGCACCAACGTCGACGCCGCCTACCGGGCGCTCAAACTCGATGGCGGCCCCGGCCTGACCCTCGACCGTCTGATCGACGAACTGTCACGACTGCCGCTTGAGTTCTCGCCCGGCACCGCCTGGAACTACTCGGTGGCGACAGACGTCTGCGGTTATCTGGTGCAAGTACTGTCGGGCTTGAGTCTGGACGACTACTTCAAGCGCCATATCTTCGACCCGCTGGAGATGACCGACACCTTCTTCACCGTCCCGGCCGACCGCATCCCACGCTTCGCCGCCTGCTATCAGTTCCAGCCCGGCGGCAGCTTCAGCCTGCAGGACGATCCGCAGGACTCCAGTTTCACCAAAGCCCACGGCTTTCTCTCCGGCGGCGGCGGCCTGGTCTCGACCATCGACGACTACTACCGCTTTGCCCAGGCACTGGCCAACGGCGGCGAACTGAACGGTGCCCGTATCATCGGCCGCAAGACGCTCGAGTTCATGCGCATGAACCACCTGCCCGGCAACCAGGACCTGCCCGGGGTATCCGTCGGTTCCTTCAGCGAAACACCCTACGAGGGCAGCGGATTCGGCCTCGGCTTCTCGGTCAAGATCGACGTCGCCAAGTCGCAGACCAACGGCTCGGTTGGCGAATACGGCTGGGGCGGCATGGCCAGCACCAACTTCTTCGTTGATCCGGTTGAGGATCTGTTGATGGTGTTTATGACCCAGCTGATTCCGTCGTCGAGTTATCCGGTGCGGCAGGAGTTGCGGGCGATCATCAATGGCGCGTTGGTGGATTGAGGTTTGCAGGCTGCTTTGCCGTATGGCACCGGCGCCGCTGGATAGTCTCAACCCATTGCAGTTCGTCGTTAAGGCTGATTGCCAAGCTGGCAGGTGATTCGTTTTTCGCCTTCACGGCGAGTCAGGGGAAATGCTTGCCCATTTCCCCTAACGACCCCTGGGGCACCCCGGCTGCGCGGCCCTTCGGGTTCGCTGCGTTGCTCGGGCCAGCGGGGGCCGGCAGAACTCGGCTCTTCGAGCCTCAAACAGGCTGCCGTCCTCTGTCCCGCCGGCCCTGCGCTACTCGCCCACGCAAACGGGGACTTCTAGTCCGCGCTACGACATAGGTTTGCGTAGGGGCGCGGCATGCCGCGCCCGACTCACACGAACACCAATCCGTCACCCAATCGTCACACTCCCCTGCCACCATCGGGCTATCCCACGCCCGAGTGCATCATGAGCGACGCGCAACACCTGATTCAACGTCACCTCCCAGAGCACACCCAGCTCGAAGCCTTGTTGCATCAGGCGGCACGTCATCTGCGCGTTACCACCCCACTCAAGGTGCCTGTCAACGGTCTGGATATCCCAATCCGGGTGATTGAACTCGGCAGCCGCTCACCGCAGGCGCCGGTTATCGGCTTTTTTGGCGGCGTACACGGGGTTGAACGGATCGGCACGCAGGTGCTCATTTCCTGGCTGCACAGTCTGGTCAACCGGCTGGACTGGGACGATCAGCTGCGCGAGCAGCTTGAGCGCGTGCGGCTGCTGTTCATGCCGATGATCAACCCCGGCGGGATCTGGCATCACCGGCGCAGCAACCTCAATGGGGTGGATTTGATGCGTAACGCGCCAGTGGATGCGATGGGGCCGGTACCCTGGCTGGTAAGCGGGCATCGCATCAGCAGACGTCTGCCGTGGTATCGCGGCAAACTGGGCGCCCCGATGGAAGCCGAGTCGGCGGCGGTGGTCAGCGTCGTGCAGCAACGGTTGCTGTCAGCCCCCTTCGCAATGAGTGTCGACTGCCACAGCGGCTTCGGTCGCCGCGACCGGCTCTGGTGCAGTTACGCACGCAGCCACAAGCCGATTAAGCACATCGCCGAGGTGCTGAGCCTCAAGCAGCTGTTCGAGCAGACCTACCCGCACCACCACCCGTATATCATCGAGCCGCAGTCGATCAACTACACGACCCACGGCGACCTCTGGGACTACCTCTACGACCACGGTCTGGAACACCACCCACAAAACCTGTTCCTGCCCTTTACCCTGGAAATGGGCTCCTGGCTGTGGGTGCGCAAGAATCCCCGGCAGATGTTCGACTACTTCGGCTACTTCAACCCGGTCATCAGCCATCGAAAACGCCGGGTCCTGCGCCAGCATCTGCCACTATTCGAGTTTCTTACCAACGCCACCCGCTGCTGGCAAAACTGGATTCCAGCTGCTCGGAACCGCGATCTGCTCACCCGGCAGGCAATCGACCTGTGGTTTGTCGACAAGCCTTAACCAACCCGTCGTCAGCCTGTCACACCACACTGCCACCCTTCTGCCCCAGCCCAAACATCATCAGGAGCAGGAAATGAGCGGACTCAACCGGCGTGATTTTCTTCGTGCATCAGCGCTCGCTGTCGGCACCATCGTGGTATCCAGCGGCCTTCAAGGCTGCCTTTCCAGCAGTTCTTCAGACGACGCTGCTCGCGAGCTGAGCTTCAATCACGGCGTAGCCAGCGGGGACCCGCTCGCTGACCGCGTCATCATCTGGACCCGTGTGACTCCGCTCGATGGCCGCAGCGCCGACATCAGTGTCGGCTGGGAAATAGCGACTGACGCGGCATTCACCGACCTGGTTCACAGCGGCACAGCAACCACCGGCGCTGCGCGGGATTACACCCTGAAGGTCGATGCGCAGAACCTGTTGCCGGGTACCACCTACTACTACCGGTTCAAGGCTGCTGATGTAATCTCGCCGGTCGGCCGAATGAAAACCCTGCCGGCAGGCAGCATCGATCAGGTGCGCTTCGCGGTAATGTCCTGCTCCAACTACCCGGCCGGTTATTTCCATGTCTACGCCGCGGCAGCAGCAGAGTCAGAGCTGGACGCAGTCATTCACCTCGGCGATTACATTTACGAGTACGGCAACGGCGGCTACGCCACCGAAGACGCCGCAGCCCTTGGCCGCTTGCTGCCCGACAACAACGCTGGCGAAATCCTCACGCTGACCGACTATCGTCGCCGTTATGCGCTGTATCGCACCGACACCGACTTGCAGTCGCTGCACGCCGCTGCGCCCTTTATCGCCGTGTGGGATGACCATGAAGTGGCCAATGATACCTGGCGTGACGGCGCAGAAAACCACAACGAGGGAGAAGGCGACTTTACCGCCCGCAAGCTGGCGGCCCTACAGGCTTATTTTGAATGGATGCCGGTGCGCCCTGCTTCGGCTAACGACGAGGAAACCATCTATCGCCGCTTCGACTTCGGCGACCTGGTCAGTCTGCATATGCTGGACACCCGGATAATCGGCCGCGATGAGCAACTGGACTACGCCAACTACATCGGCGCCAGCGGGTTTGACGCAACGGCTTTTGCAGCCGATGTCAGCGACAGCAACCGCACCCTGCTCGGCCAGACACAGCTGAACTGGCTGCAGACCCAGCTCGCGACCTCGACTGCCATCTGGCAGGTGCTGGGCCAACAGATCCTCATGGGCCGCATGCTGCTGCCGGCGGAGATGCTGACCGCGCTGCAGAGCCCGGGTTCAGGTGACCTGACCACGATGCTCACCGAGTTGGTAACCATCAAACTGCGTCGGCAGGCCGGCGATCCGACTCTGACCTCTGAAGAAATAGCGCGTATCGAGACCGTTATCCCGTACAACCTCGATGCCTGGGATGGCTATGCCTATGAGCGGGAAGTATTGCTGGGCACCGCACGCGGTCTGAACCAGAACCTGATTGTGTTGGCGGGCGACACCCACAATGCCTGGGCCAACAATCTGGCCACCCTCAGCGGCGATGCCGTCGGTGTGGAATTTGCCACCGCCTCAGTCAGCTCGCCCGGGCTCGAGGAGTATCTGGGTCTGAGCGATGCCGAAGTGCCGGGCGCCGAACAGGCGATCACGACGCTGGTCGACGGTCTGGAATACCTGAATGCCAATCAGCGCGGATATCTGGTCGTCACCTTCACCACCAATGATGCAGTCGCAGACTGGCGCTTCGTGGATACAGTGAAGTCGTCAACCTGGAACCTGGACACTAGCCGGGCCAAAAGCCTGCGCACCTTGCCAGGCGCTGCAAACCGGGTTCTGGTGCCGACGCTCAGCTGAAAATCAGATGTCGACCCTGCCGCGCAGCTGCTTGGTCTGACCGCGCTTGACCTTGCCTTCCACCCGTTTGACCTGCGAACTGCGGGTCGGACGGGTCGGGCGGCGCTTCTTCTGCACTACGCCGGCAGCCAGAATCAGCTCGCGCAGCCGGTTGATGGCGTCTTCGCGGTTCATTTCCTGGGTACGGAATTGCTGAGCCTTGATGATGATCACGCCATCACCGGTAATGCGCGAGTCACGCAGCGCCAGCAAGCGCTCCTTGTAGAACAGCGGCAGGCTCGAGTTATTGATGTCGAAGCGCAGATGGATCGCGCTGGACACCTTGTTGACGTTCTGACCGCCCGCGCCCTGTGCGCGCACAGCGGTCATCTCGACTTCCCAGTCGCCGAGCTGAACCTGGTTGGAGATATAAATCATGACGCCACCGTTGGTGTATGAGCTGAAACACCGGCGCTCCCGCGCAGATGTCAACCCGCGCAGCATACGCCGATGCTGCGCGACAGGCAAAACCCTATCAACCGCGGGCTTGCTGAACGAAGTTGATAATCCAGTCGAACATCAGGTCGCTGTCCACAGCAGCGTGCAGAGACGCCTTGCCGGCGCGTACCCGAGCGGGCGGTATTGACGCCGTGCGCATATCCATCAAGGCCTCGGAATAGGCTTTTTCGAACTCCGGATGGCCTTGAACACTGAGAAAGTGATCGCCGTACTGCAACAGGTAATTCGGGCAGAAATCACTGCCGGCGATAACTTGCGCATGGGGCGGCAACTCAACGACCTGGTCCTGATGACTGACGATCAGATCGATCTTGTCCTGTATCGGCTGCATCCATGGCTTGGGCTCATGGATCTGGTTAAAGGACACGCCAACGCCCCAGCCACGCTCAGACTTGCGAACCTCGCCCCCCATTGCCGTGGCCATAACCTGATGCCCGAAGCAGACCCCGATCAGCGGTTTGCGCTCGCTCCACAGAGTGGCGATAAAACCTTCAAGTGAGCGAATCCAGTCCAGCTGCTCGTAGACGCCATGCTTGCTGCCGCTGATCACATACAGATCGCACTCATGCGGATCGCCGGGCAACTCACCCTTGTGGGCCGGGTAGATACGGTAGTCCATCTGCGGCAGACGCTTGCGCAGTGCCAGTTCGAACATCTCCGGGTAGTTTCCGTGCGCGGGCAGCAGGAGCTCGTTCACATCATCACACTGCAACAGACCTACTTTCATGCTAATTCCTTCCATCAAAACGGCGCCGTCACGCCAGCAGCTTGATCATGGCGTCCTGCCTTGTACTCATCCTCACAGCCCGGCACGCCCTTGCGGATGCAGGCTGAGAAATCCTCGTCTCCAGTCACCGCCCTTGCCCGTTCTGTTATTCGCCCGAGCCGCTTTAACTCGGCCAGCGAATAACCTGGCTGCAGGCCACCCTGGTGGTATACGTAGTTGTCCAGAAAACCGCTGAGCAGCAAGCGGATATCCGAACGCAGATCAGGACGAATGCGTTGCATCAGCCGGAAGACAACGTTGGTGCAGTTGGCGTGCAGCGTGTGATAGAAGCGCGGCGACACCGCCAGCCGATTGGCAACCTCGACGTAGCCCAGCAGCAACGCGCGGCCGGCGGCAGGTGTCAATCGGGTGCGATACAGGTACATATCCTCATCCCGGTGGTTGGTGCGTACCTTGACGATATCCTGCTCTTCACTGGCGACGATGTTGAGTTCGAAGTGTTTGAAGAAGCCTGCAATCGCCGAGTAATCACCACCGCGGGCGCGGCGAATTTCGACCGACCAGGTCGAATATCGGCCATCGGCAAACCCGAAGGAAACCAGCATATGCGCGATTGAGCGATGGCCCCAGAATGACAGAAACATGTCTACCGATTGCAGCGTCGAAAGCGCGTATTCACGACTCTGCCAGCGGATATCGTAATCGTCGGCACTGCGCCACTCGAAGCAACGCACCCGCTGCAATCGCAGAACGTCCCCGTCGACAGTCCCAGTGGTTGTATAGGCCATATCGTCGGCCCAGTCACAGTTGCCTTTGGGCAGCACGCCTCGCCACCACAGCAGCAAGGGGCCAAAAGCAGCCAGGAAGCACAGCAGCGCGTCAATGGCCTCGCCGCGTGAGGTCAGACTGAGTACCAGCGTCATGACCAGCACCCAGCAACCGAGTGGCACATATCGTAACCACAGACGTCGCGGGCGATGGAACCACAGCGCGGGGATCGCCCAAAGCGATACCAGCACTACCATCAAAGCCTGCACTGTCTCCAGCATGACGCCTCCCCAACGGATCGCCGTTGAATACAGCGCCCTACAGGAGCGAAGTCTACACCCTTGGCGCCCCGGTGCCATCTGCCTTAGTGGCTATACTGCAGCCAGGGGAAAGGAGAAACAGCATGGGCAGACAGATCTTTGCATTGATGTTGCTGTTAACCGCCGGCGTGACCGGCGCAGACGAAACGAATGATTCCGATCTCTCCCCTTGGGCGATCGATACCATTACCCCGATCCACGACAGCGTGACGCGCTGGGTCGACAACACCGCCCGCAACATCGACGGTTTTTTTGGCACCATCGACAGCGACAGCGTCGACAACGAGTCCTACCTGCGCCTGAGTACTGACTTCGACTGGTCCGAATCCGAAGAGTTTGATATCGACCCCGGCATCCGCTTCAAACTCGATGTACCAACCACAGAAGAGCGGCTGCGGCTGATTATCGAGAGTGATCCCGAGGAGAGCCGAGGCACCCTTGAAGAACAAGGCGCCGAACGGCTGCGTAATGACACCGATGGCCTTGGCGATACCGTCGCTGGCCTGAGCAGACTGGGCAGCCGCGACAAACGCGAAGGCTGGCAAACCCGTGTTGGCGCGGGGGTAAAACTGCACTGGCCGGTCAATCCGTACCTGCGCTACAGCGCTGAGCGGCTCTGGCAACTGGGCGACAGCCCGTGGCAACTATCCAGCTACAATCGCGCCTCCTGGTTCGAGCATGACGGCTACTCTGCTCGCTCGCGCTGGGACGTTGGCCGACCACTGGACAGCACACGCCACCTGCGCTTTGTCAGCCAGCTGCAATGGCAGGAGGATTACGACCAACTTGAATTCTCGCAGAGTGCGCAACTCAACAAGGTATTGGGCAAACGCAGTGCCATTCGCTACTCGGCGGTCATAGTCGGCGGCAGCTCCTCAAACCCAAGGGTCAACGACTATTACCTGCAGGCCGACTATCGGCGCGATATCCATCGCCAGTACATCTTTTGGGATGTTATTCCAGCGCTGCACTTTCCCCGCGAAGCCGACTTCAAGCCGCGCTGGGCCATCAGTGTGCGACTGGAAATGTTGTTCAGGGCGCAACTGACGCGCGAGTGAGATGCAGGATTACGGGCATAACCTATACTGACCCGGTGATCGTAAAAAGCTTTACTCACGAGCATCAGGGATGAAGATACGATGCCGATCCGCATGGACCAGGGTAAAAACGTACTTCGGTACTTTTTCCTTATCTGGTTGCCACTGACCCTACTGACCGTCATCGTGACCAGTGCCTTGATGCACAACCAGCGCCAGATGGCGCGGGCCACCGCGGCGATAGAGCAGCGGGCACAGGTAGAGTCCGCACAGAGTCTGCTGAGTAGGCGGTTGTCCCGCATTCAGGCCGACGCCCTTTTCCTCGCCGGCCAGCTCGCCTTGATGCAATCGGACGAACAGGCAACGTCAACTTTTGAGACCTTCCAGCGATACCACCCACAGTACTACCAGATCCGCCTGCTGGACCTGAACGGACACGAACACATACGCGTGGAGCTGACCGACGGGCAGCCTTTGGCTCTGCCGTCGACACGCCTGCAGGACAAAAGTCAACGCTACTATGTTCAGCTCGGTCTGCAGCAGCCAGTGGGCAGCGTTTACTTTTCGCCGCTTGAGCTGAATGTTGAACATGGCGAGATCGAGCGCCCATTCCACCCGACCATTCGCGTCGTCACCCCCGTTGCCGATGCCAATGGACACCCCGGGTTCCTGTTGGTCATCAACTACCGCGGGCAGTATCTGCTCGACGCGTTAGCCTCGCTGGACAAGCCGAACAAGAGTGCCCTGTGGCTGGTGAACGCCAACGGTTACTGGCTAAAGGCAAGCGATCCCGCAATAACATGGGGGTTCATGCTGCCGGAACGTAGTAGCGCCAACCTGTCACAGCAGCACGTGTCCCTGTGGAGCCAGAAGATACGGGAAGACAACGATGGCAGTGCCGTGTCCGACGATGCCATGTACCGCTTCGTCAGCGTCGACTTCGACCCCCGCAACGATATCCCCCTGAGTCAGTCGCTAGGCAAGCTGTACATCGTCTCCGAGCTCGCTAATAAACAGCTATTGGGCACCAGCCAGAACGCCGGCCGGATTTTCTGGCAGGCTGCAGCCCTCGTCATCCTCTTGTTCGCCATGCTCTCGCTGCTGCTGGCCCGTGCCATCGCCCAGCGCCGAGCCACTGAACAAAGTATGGCAAGTAATGAAGAGATGTTTCGCGCGATGATTGAAGCGGCACCGGATGCCATCATCATCACCGATACCGACGGCAATATCACCCTGGCAAACGAGCAGACTACTGTCATGTTCGACTATGCGGAGCAGGAACTGGTTGGCCAGAAAGTGGAAGTGCTTATTCCGACAAACCTTGCCGAGCGCCACGTACAGCACCGCAGTGGCTACATGATGGAGCCCAAATCCCGTCCGATGGGCCTGGGGCTCAGTTTGCATGCACGACGTAAGGATGGAAGCCATTTGCCCGTTGAAATCAGCCTGAGCTCTATTCAAACAGCCGATAGCAAGCTGGTTTTCTGCGCCATTCGGGACGCTACCGAACGCCGCACCACCGAACGCAAGATCCGCCAGCTTAACGAAAGCCTGGCCCAACAGAACAACGAACTGCAGGCCGTTAACAGTGAACTGGAAGCTTTCAGCTACTCGGTATCCCACGACTTACGCGCGCCACTCAGGGCGATAGACGGTTCTAGCAAGATCCTCCAAAGTAGCCTTGAAGGCAAACTCGACGCCCAGGAAACCGACTACTTCAATCGGATCCGCAAGGCTGCGCAGAACATGAGCCGCCTGATCGATGACCTTCTGATGCTGGCCCGAGTAACGCGCGCCGAGGTCAAGCTTGCCAGCCTCGAACTGGCCGCGACATTACCGAGCGCGTGCTCGCCGAAGAGGACCGCTCCCGCCTTAACGCCATTCTTGAAGCGACCACTGACATAGTTGCCGTAGCCGATGCCAGTGGCGAGGTGCTCTATCTCAACAAGGCTGGCCACGCGCTGCTGGCCAGATCGCTGAGCCTGCCTGACGTCGCGACCGGTGAAGCAAAAACTCACAATGCCCTTAACGCAGCAAAAGTACTGATTCGTGGAGCCCTCGCCCAGGCCGAAAAGCACGGAGTCTGGGAACGCTAGTCAGTGCTTCAGGATAGTGCCGGGCAACAGATTTACCTGCACCAGGTTGTCATGTCGCATCGTGAGCAGAACGGGCGTATTGCCTACTACTCGACCATCGCCCGCAATATCAGCGAGCGTAAGCAATTCGAGGCTCAACTTCAGCATCAGGCGACACATGACTTGCTGACCGGGCTGGCCAACCGGGTTCTGCTGGCCGAACAGTTGCAAACGGAAATCCAGCGCTCAGCACGGCTCAATCACCTCACAGCTGTCATCTTTCTGGACATGGACAACTTCAAGCGGGTCAACGATAGTCTTGGCCACAGCATCGGTGATCAACTCCTGCAGCAGGTAGGTGTTCGGCTTGGCCGGCACATTCGGTCAAACGATATTCTTGCCCGCTATGGTGGTGATGAGTTTGTCATCGTAGCTAACGACCTGAACGACGCAGACACCATCACCAGCATACTCGACAAGGTAAAAAGGGCTTTTAAACAGCCGGTACATATTGCCCGTCAGGATATCTTCGTCAGCTTCAGCGCCGGTATTGCGGTCTATCCGGACGATGGCGATGACGTCGAAACCCTGCTGCGCAATGCCGACTCCGCGATGTATCAAAGCAAGGCGCTCGGTGGACGCTCTTTCCGCTTTTATGCACCAGCCATGAACGAGCGCCAGCAACGGCTGCTGGCACTGGAGTCAGAGCTCCACCGGGCACTGGAACGTAACGAGTTTGTACTGCACTACCAACCCCAGGCTGATCTCGAATGCGGAAAGGTAACCGGTGTTGAAGCCCTGATTCGCTGGCATCACCCCAGACACGGACTGGTTGCACCGAATGATTTCATTCCCTTGCTGGAAGAAACCGGGCTGATCGACGACGTTGGTCTGTGGGTTCTGCGCCAGGCCTGCCAGGACATGCTCCGCCTTGCAGCAGAGCTCGGACAGGCGCCACGGGTGTCGGTCAACCTGTCAGCGCGCCAGTTTTCCTCTCAGCGCCTTGCCGAGCAGGTAGCGGCGGTGCTGCGCGATACCGGGCTGCCGGCAGAGCAACTCGAGCTGGAAATCACTGAACAGATGCTGATCAATGACCTTGAGTCTTCCCGCTCCACACTCGGGGCGCTCAGGGATCTTGGCGTTACTGTAGCCATTGACGACTTTGGTACAGGCTACTGCTCGCTGGCCTACCTCAAACGTCTGCCACTGCATGTCTTGAAGATAGACCGCACCTTCGTATCGGGGCTGCCGGATGACCTCAACGATCTTGCTATTGTCGAAGCCATCACCCTGATTGCCCACAAGCTGGACCTGTAGGTCATCGCCGAGGGCGTAGAGACAGCGGCGCAGCTAGAAACTCTGCGCGCGCTGGGCTGTGACATGGTACAGGGCTACTAGCTGAGCAAACCCGTGCCTCTGGACAGGCTGGAAAGTGCCGCTGCACTGACCGTCTGAGCTAGCCTCGGTAGCTCCCGCTTAGTCTTCTTCACGCAGCCGATAACAGAAATCGCCCGCATCCAGCTCATTGAGTTCCTCCCCCTCAAGCGGGCCTTCCCAACGGCTATGCGGCGGCTCAAGCTCAGGCAGCGCTGAATGCGGCAGGTTATTCTCTCCCGGGTGCTGTTGATCAAATGACATGGCGTACCTCCTGACAGAATCGACGTGTACCTGTTAATTCAGTCAAGCAAACCCTGCGTCAGGTTCCAGCTGACTTGATGAGCGGTCAACAGCTCACCCGGGAGTTACAGCCAACTCCAGGATAATCCTGTATAAACGCCAAAGCCCTCACCGGGCGTCAAACGCGCCGCTTCCATGCCGTTGTCGTTATACCCGGGCGTCACGGTTGCGGTGTAGTGCTCATCAGTCAGATTGCGCAGCTCCAGCCAGGTCTGCCAGTCGCCCTTGGGCGCATCGTATCCCAAGGTAGCGCCAAAAATCGTGTAGCTATCGGCATTCCAGGAGTTGGCGTAATCCACCGGCACCTTGGATGCAAACTGGGCATTTAGCCCTACGTAAACACCGACCGGATGCTGATAGCGCAGTTCTCCCTGGTAGACATGACGCGGCAGTCCCGGCAGCGCATTACTGCCAAAGGTGTCGTCGTTACGGTAGTGGAAATCACTGAAGGTATACGCCTGACGCAGCGCCAGCGCGCCCAGCTCATCGCCCTGCCACAGAGTGCTGGTCAATCCCGCCTCGATACCTTGGTGCACGGTCGCGCTGGCATTTGACTCGGCAAAGATGTTGGGCTCGATCTCGATGGTCAGCAGCTCGTGATTGACCCGCGAGTAGTACCAGGCCAGATCCCACAAACCGACGAGCGAATCTCCACGCGCACCCACTTCAAAGGTCGTCGCGGTCTGGTTATCCAGACTGACCGGTTCGCTCTGACGGTTGCTCCAGGGCTGGTTGCTGACCGGGAAGCGCGTCGGTGAGCCCCAGATCATCGACCACGGGTGCGGCGGCTCAACCGAACGGGACAAGTTGCCGTAGACCTCGCTACCGGACTCCAGCTGATAACGCAGCCCCAGACGCGGCGCGTAGTCCCAGGTGCCTTCGTTGAGCTTCTCATCGGTGTCCGGCCAGGTCACCTCGACCTCACGCTGGGTGTAGATCAGCGCCAGTCCGCTGCTCAACCACAGGCGTGGTGCCAGCTCCAATTCGTTGCTGACGTGCAATACGTTGTCCGAGCCCTGATGGGTGTACTCGCGCATCAGCGTACCGACCGGATAGATCGTGCCGCTGGCATCAAGCGGCTGGTACGCCGTTTCCTTAGCATCGCTGCTGGGCAGATTGGTCGTGGTGCGCCAGCCAACCGTAGTGTTCGAGTTCAAGCCAAACAGTTCGTGCTCACGCTTGTAGTTCAGCGTCGCGCTGACGTCGCTGTAATCCACCCGGATGCGGTACGGGCTTTCCATCAGGTCCATCGGGTAATGGTGATAGACCAGCCCCATCTCCAGCGTACTGACGTCATCCAGACGCAGGGTGGTCTTGTTTGCCAGCCAGGTACTGCCTGGCTGCTCGCGTTTGGCGTCGCGGGCAATGTTGGCCGGGTTGGCCTGGGTCGGGTCGTCGTCGATTTGCGACTGGGTCAGGCGGCCCGGCGTCTGGTGTTCGGTCTCGCGATAACGCAGGTAGAAACGGGTTTCCAGATCCGGTGTCAGTTGCAGGCCAACGTTGGCAACCACACCCTTGCCACTGCCGGCAGCATGATCCTGCTGACCGTCATAGTGCAGATCAGTCACGCCAATGTAGTAATCCAGATCACCGATCACCTGACCGGATGCGATGTGGCGCTTGAGGTAACCGTCGCTGCCAGCCTCCATGCGCAACTGCAGACGCGGCGCATCAAACCCGCTGCGGGTGATGTAATCAACCGCCCCGCCCAGTGCCAGCGCACCGCGCTCAAAACCGTTGGCACCGCGCAGCACCTCGGCGCGACTGAGCCACAGCGGTTCGAGCAGTTCATAGGGCGTACCGCCCGAGCCGGTCAGCGGCAGGCCATCGAGCAGAATATGGTTACCGGAGGCATGCGCACCCGGCCCACGGTTGATGCCCGAGCCGCGAATACTGATCTTCACACCTTCGTTACCTGGCGACTGGGCATATACGCCCGGCTGATAGGCCAGCACATCGGCCACGCCAGCCACCCGTCCCTGTTCAACCTGCTGCATATCGACCACATTAGTGCCGCCGGGCACCTCGCTCAGCGCTTCACGCGCTCTGGCAATCTCATCAAACGTCTCGCCGGTTACCGTCACGGCGTCCAGTTCGGTAACAGCTTGCGCCTGAGCAATTGCAGGAGAGCCCAGCAGGCAGGCCAGACACAGCGGCGCCAGACGCGCCGGCGGGGTTAACAGGTTGGACATGCAGCAACTCCAAGAACAGACAGGAAAAATGCGAACGGCGCATTTTACTGGTTTCCCCCGCGCGAACAACCAAGGCGCATCCAGCACACCCTGCCGGCTCGACAAAGATTAGGGCCTGTTAACACAACCTCAGTCCGTCAACGATCAGGGCAAAATTAACGAAGCCGATGAACATGACATCGAGCTTTTCAAAGCGGGAGAAAATTCTGCGAAATCCTTTCAAGCGCCGAAACAGACGCTCTACCTCATTTCGGCGCTTATAGATTTCTCGGTCATATTCCCAGGGATTGATGCGAGTCCTCAGCGGAGGAACCACTGGGATAAAGCCCAGGTCCAGCGCAAGCTGACGGGTTTCGTTGCCCTCGTAAGCGCGATCCATCAGCAGATGCAGCGGTCTTCCTTGCTCGCCCAGCTTGCGAAGCAGGTCGCGACCTGCCGGTGCGTCGTGTGCCTGCCCGGGTGACAGGGAGAACGCTATGGCTGTTCGATCATTCGCGGCAACCAGATGAATCTTGGTGTTCCAACCGCCTCGGGATTTTCCAATAGCTTGAGGGCCGTTTTTTTTCGAGCGCCAGTGCCATCGGGATGCACCTTGATGCTGGTGCTATCCAGGGACACCGCCTCGATCTTGATCCGGACAATTTGGGATTGCTGCAACTGGGCGAACACCCGATCCAACACACCCGACCTCGACCAGCG